>CAZOEV010000340.1:0-3863 GCA_964578915.1 uncultured Lentimicrobiaceae bacterium | reverse complement strand
TCAACTATAATGACCATACCTGATGATTATATCCATTATAACTCACCAAGAGCATTAACAGTAAGAGAAATGGCACGATTACAGTCTTTTGACGATTCTTTTGTGTTTCAGGGAAAACGGTCAACCGGTGGTAACAATAGAAAGACAGAAGTACCCCAATACACATTAGTAGGTAATGCTGTTCCACCTTTGTTAGCTAGAGCTATTGCTGTTGAAATTTTAAAAGGCATAAAATGAGAATATTATCAACTTCTGAACAAAACAAATTAAAATTTCTTACCAAAAATCAAGTTTCTTTAACCCTCCTTGAACCTACAGAAACAGGATTAAAAAAATCAATATTGGATGCTACAGCTTCTGTAAGGAGTTATTTAAAAGAAAAAACCATTCACGATTATGAGAACCAAGGTCAAGGTTCAGAAAATAAAGTTTTGATTGATACTATTCTTTACAATAGGACTAAAACCATAAATTCGACAGCATCTTTATACCGTCCAAATACGAAAAAAGGAGACCCAAGGATTTGGTTTTCTGGGTTAACAAAAATTGCCAATCCTAATGATATTGTAGCAGTAATTTATTATTCTGGTCAATTACATGTTTTTAATTTAACCCAATTAGATATAGAATTACTTTTGGAATCTTCTCTCTTAAATCCTATTAAAGAACTCCTCAATGAAATAAGTGGCAAAGCAAATGAAATTGCTTTTGAGCTTTTATCTAAGCTAAGACAAATAGCAAATTCCGGTCCAATTCCATCATTAGTTGCCGCTGATACTTCTGTGGGCAGAACATTAGAAAGTATATTAGGGATACCTATCAATTCATCTAAACTACCTGACTACAAAGGTATTGAATTAAAATCCTTTAGGGCAAACCGAACTAATAGAAAAAATCTTTTTGCTCAAGTTCCAAATTGGAGCCTAAGTAAATTTAAAAGTTCAGCAGAAATTCTTGACACATTTGGGTATCAACGATTGGATGTTTTTAAACTTTATTGTACCGTATCAGCTATCAAAAAAAATTCTCAGGGATTAACACTAAGGCTCGATTCAGAGATTAAACAACTTATTGAGAATTCAGATAAACTAGAAATTGGCGATTTTGCGATCTGGACATTGGACAAATTACACGAAAGATTATTAGAAAAACACAAAGAAACTTTTTGGATAGAAGCTAACAGCACCTTTATAAATGGCCGAGAACACTTCCAGTATTCAATGGCCGAACACACAAGAAAGCCCATTATATCGCAATTCGATCTACTAATTGATCAAGGCATAATTACACTCGACCACTTGATTAAAAGAAACACACAAAACAAAGTGTCAGAAAAGGGGCCTATCTTTAAAATAAAGCCGAACGGGATTGAACTACTGTTTCCTCCAAGCGAAAAGTATGTTTTGATTTAACGCACTAAGACTTTATATCAAAAAAAATAAGAAGTGTTAATATAAACTTAAGAAACGATTCACAGCACATTGCTGTTTAGCCTATCCAGCCAAGGTGCACCGCTTTTCCGAAAACTATATCTTTACTTTTCAAAAACATATCCTTATGACTCCACAGCAAGAAATACTTCCTATAAATCGTAAAGCACTCACAATAAACTTAGATAGCTCTGTTTATGGCAGTTTTGCTGAGATTGGGGGAGGACAAGAAACAGCGCGGAACTTTTTTCAGGCGGGTGGTGCGTCTGGAACGATAGCTAAGACAATTTCGGCCTACGATAAAAGTTATAGCGATGCCGTTTACTGCAAACAAAAATCATCCAAACGTTATGTTTCTCGCGAACGCCTTGAGCTAATGCTTGACGCCGAATACGGCGAATTGACAGGGCTTTTAACAAAAAGCGATCAGCCGGGACGTCGCTATTTTAGCTTTGCCGAAACCGTTTCCACACTCAATTATTATAAGGACAATATCAGCCATGGTTGGATGGGCGTGCGTTTTCAGCTTACCGAAGGAGGCATACACAACGAAGTGATTTTGCACGTCCGCCTGCTCGAAAACGACAATGTGCTGCAACAAAACACGCTCGGTATTTTGGGTGTAAATCTGATTTATGCCTGCTATTATTTCTGGGACAGACCCAACGCCTTTCTACAATCGCTGCTCGATAACCTCAGCCGCGACCGCATCGCCATCACCATGATCAATATGAGCGGCCCCGAACTTTCGTATGTTGACAACCGCTTGCTGGGCGTGCAATTGGTGAAGAACGACATGACCAAAGCGATTATGTTCGACCGCTATGGCCATGTGCAGGAGCCCGATGATATGCTCTATAAAAAAAATGTACTGATCTTTAGAGGAAGCTTTAGGCCTGTAACTTACGTGACGACAGATATGCTGAAAACAAGTTTTGGCTTGTTTAAAAAAGACGAAGATTACGACAAAAGTAACACCCTTCCGCTCTGCGAAATTACACTCAACAACCTGTATGATCAGAATGAATTTGATGAGCGTGACTTCCTGGATCGGGTCGATTTACTCAACGAGATGGGACAAAATGTGATGGTGAGTAATTTCAAGGAGTTTTATAAGCTGGTAGGCTTTATGTCGCAGTTCCGGATTATCAAAATGCGGCTCGTGATTGGTCTGGACACCTTTGAAAAGGTGATGGACGAAAGCTATTACACCAATTGGAAAGGTGGAATTTTAGAAGCTTTGGGAAAACTCTTTCCTGAGAACGTGAAAGTTTATCTATATCCCGTTTTAGACGAAAAAACCGGAAAGCCTATCAGCAGTAAGGATCTGGTTTTCGATCAGCATGTTAGGTTTTTATTTGAGCACCTTAACGTGAACCGAAAAATATTAGATATTCCAAAAGCCAAACGAAAATTCCTAACAATAAAGTCGCACGAAGTGCTTGAAATGCTGCACAATAATGACGGCAACTGGGAGACAAAAGTTCCAAGTTTTATTGCCGAACGTATTAAAAACCGTAAATTGTTTGGCTATTCAGCAAAATGATTCTAAGCACAATCAGCCTATTTTAAAGCTGTTAATCACCCGATATTCTGGGCCGTCTTTGTGCAAAATGCTTTCGTAAAGCAGCAGCTTATCTACCGAAGTACTGATGTATATTTTTTGCGGAATATTTCCAATAACTTCCTGAAAACGTGGTTTATCAGTCAAGTTTTTAATCCTTCCCAACGTAAGGTGCGGCACAAAGTTCTGCCGATCGCGTTTGAAACCAATTTTATCCATGGCGTCAATAATGCCATCAGACAAAAGATTCAATTGCTCTGACACTTCATTTAATCCCAACCACAATACACGCGGCTGGTAGCGACTTCCGAAAATGCCAGTTTTATTAAATTGTAAGACAAAAGGCTCAAAGTCACGCACGCAAGTATTTATTGCAGTTACAATTTCCGGGATTTTTTCGTCGGCTGTTGACCCCAAAAATTTGAGTGTAAGATGAATGTTCTGCAGCTTTACCCAATTAATGCGTTCATAATAAAGCTCACTGCTCAAGCTTCTCAGCAAGGCCGAAAAAACAGGTCCGGAAGATAAGGGAATAGCGATGAATAGTCTTTTCATAAGGCAATTATAAGCAAAAAAGTGAACCCGTTATTGCGCCAAAATCAATTTTTTTTGTTTTACCTTTGAGGAGGCGCTACGGCTCATAAACAGTAGGGATTTGAAAGATTTGAAGTCAATGAAAGACACTTTTTGTAGTAGGCACGAAAAAAGGCAGCTAAGTCGTCTTAACTGCCTAATTTTCAGCGTGGAGAATAACGGAATCGAACCGATGACCTTTTGACTGCCAGTCCTAATATTATTCTCATCTTTTTTAGTCTTTTTATAGTATTAGTTTGATATACAATATTTTGAAAATATAACATTTATCGTTA
>CAZOEV010000339.1:0-3885 GCA_964578915.1 uncultured Lentimicrobiaceae bacterium | reverse complement strand
GTAACTAATCAGTCTGAGGCTCAAGGTTAGCAATAGCGGTAAAAGCGTTCAAGATATTTTGACCGTTTTTAATAACTGTATCTGCAACTGAGCGTAGGATTGCAAACCTTTCTGCACCTTCAAAGGATTTAAATTGTCCTGATATCTTTTGTTTTACTTTCACATTTCGTATTGCCCGCTCCGAGGCATTATTGTCTGGCGGAACTTTTGGATAATAGAGGAATGTAAAAATAGATGATCTGTATTTTATTAGTCGTTTTTGAAAGGTGATTGATTCTTTGTATTTTTCACCAATCTGTTTGTCAAGAAGTTCATCGAAGTCATTTTCTAGTTTTGTTCTTTCTTGGTTAGGATTGTCATAGTCTGAGCCATCAAGTGATTTTTTCAAAGTAATGGCTCTTAGAAAAACATCTTTGACATTTTTTGGCCAATCAATTTCATCTTTTTCGTGTAAATAGTTTAGATCGCGCAGCATGTGAGCTATGCATAGCTGATGACCAGCTACAGCTGTTTTAAAATGTGGTTTCCAGCAGTCATGCACTAATATAGCTTGCTTTGGCTGATTTCCGAAGTTGTCGATAATTGTTTGAAAACCACGGTTTTTCGAGACGCAAATTAGCGTATGATATTTATTTTGCCATGTCCAAAACCAGTTCAATTTGCCATTTATTTTTATGCCTGTTTCATCAGAGCCTATTACCTCACTATTCAATACACGTTGCCGAATAGTTTCGTATGCTGGAAGAGCTTTTAGGGTAATCCTATCGAGCAAATAATGTAGGCCTCCTTCACTTATGGGCAAGCAAAATAGGTCATTAAACAATTCTTTTAGCCGTTCAAATGGGATGTATTGCCTAGTGTGAAAATAGGCAACTAGACTTTCGATATTGCTACCATAACTTACCGGAGAATTTACATTGGCTGGAAAATCTGAAGTATTCTGGCATCCACATTTACACGTTCTTTTATAAAGCCGGTGTTCTGTGATTATGGGCTGTATGGGAGGAATATCTATGACCTGACGTCTTGCTATGAATTCAGGTTTCATCTCGCGCAGATCATAACCACATTGTTTACAATAAGATGGAATGTGGTCTATCAACTTATCCGGCGAATCTGTCATTCTTAATGTTTTGCCTTCATGCCCTGCTTGTCCACCTACGGGCTTGTCTGATTTTTCGCGTAAACTCTGATTTTTTCTTGGCCTATTCTCATCCTTTGATGGAGGAATCGAACTATTTCGGCTTGTTTTTTTGGTTTTATACTCGGATAATTCTGAATTTAACTGGTCAAATTCCGATCTCAATTGCCCATTTTCTTTTTTTAACTGCTCATTCTCTAATTTCAATTGTTTATTGTCAAACCTAAGTTGGTTGACTTGTTCCTGGAGATTAATAACCAAGTCATGTAAAGCTTCTATGTGTGTTTTTTCTACCATTAGTATATTTGGCAAAAGTCGCCCACAATTATAGAAACACCAAATTTTAACAGCAAAACATATCAACAGCCAACGTCCGAAACTGTTGATAACAGTCTAAATATCAAAACTTGCCCTCAGAGAATTGAGTATTCAACCTTGGAAATTATATTTCTACTTTTACGC
Organism: uncultured Lentimicrobiaceae bacterium; assembly: GCA_964578915.1. Classification (GTDB taxonomy): domain Bacteria; phylum Bacteroidota; class Bacteroidia; order Bacteroidales; family F082; genus UBA5536. The sequence continues at coordinate 2,282 of CAZOEV010000339.1, read as the reverse complement.
AAGTATACAAAGGGAATAAGCACCCGAAAAATAAAACTTATCAACATCGCAAAGCTGTATTTGTTGATAACCATCTAATCTTCGAGTTTTAAGTTAATTTTGGGACTGATTAGTTACCAAAAAAGAAAAGGAAAAGCTGCGCTGAAGAGCAGAGTTATGCAAATCCCGGAGATTTATAAGCTCTGCTCAGAACTAGATCTGCAATAAATCCCTGCGCACAAAATCAGGATATCACCGATTGAAATCAGGTAAGCGATTCATTGTTGCCGGAACAGCAAAAGGGTTTCTGATCAGCTCTCGATTCGCTGAACAGAAATATCATACTTTTTCATTTTTCGTATAAGCGCATCCCGGGTAATTCCCAGAGCATCGGCAGCAACTTTTTGATTGTATTGGCTGTTTTTCAATGCCTTTCTGACGAGCTTAATCTCCTGCGATTTAAGATTAACCAAATCAGACTGGTCTTCAGTTGAGGGCTTATTTTGCGATCTTATAGGAAAGTTGTTTATTCCCAATGAGTTGCCTTTGCAAAGGATGACAGCTCTTTCTGTCATATTTCTTAATTCACGGACATTTCCGGGGAATTTATATTTTTCCAGCACTTTAAAAACATCATCACCAATGCGAAGGTTTTGTTTATTTAATGTCTTCGAAAAGTAATCAACAAAATAGGTTAGCAGGGGTTTAATATCTTCTGGCCTTTCCCTGAGTGGCGGTATGTGAATATGAAGTGTGTTAATGCGGTGCAGTAAATCGAGTCTGAATTTTTTTCTTTCTACGTTCTTTTCAACATCCTGATTGGTAGCTGAGATAATTCTGAAATCGGTATGAATAGGATTGGTGTCGCCCACCCGGGTAATTACCTTTTCTTCGGTTACGCGCAAAAGTTTAGCCTGTAAAGTTAATGGCATATCGGCAATTTCATCTAGAAACAAGGTTCCCTTATCGCTAACTTCCAAAAAACCCATTTTATCGGCAATGGCTCCTGTAAACGAACCTTTTTTATGTCCAAAAAATTCACTCTCCAAAAGCGATTCGGTAATCGCACTGCTATTTACAGCACAGAAAACATGGTTGTTTCTGGTGCTGGAATAGTGAATGATACGGGCAATGTTTTCCTTACCAGTCCCACTTTCGCCTGTGATCAGTACGTTGGCCTCCGGGTACTTTGCAGCTGTGACAGCCTGATCATATACATCCAGTATTTGATCGCTTATACCGATAAATTGACGTTGGATTTTATCTTCGATAATTTTTGATATCAACGAATTCTTTTCTTCCTCCAGCTTCAACGACCGATGCAGTTGAAGATATTTTTGGGTGCGCTCAATGGCAATCTGTATGTCGATATGTCGGAATGGTTTACGTAAATAATCGAATGCGCCTAGCCTCATGGCTTTGATTACCGTATCCATATCACCGTGGGCAGATACAATAATGACTTCCATATCGGGGTACTGTATTTTCACCTCTTTTAAGATATCGAGGCCATTAACGCCGGGCAACCGCACATCCAGAATGAGCAGGTCAATGAAGTGATGGGTCAATATCTCCTTGGCATCATTATAGGTATTTGCCTCAAATGCTGCGAACTCTGAGTTCTCAAAAAACTCAAACAGTTCTTCGGTAAAATGCTTTTCGTCATCCAGGATCAGGATTTTTATTTTTTTTTGCATTGCTTTATTCACTTAAGGTTTACTAATTGGTAACGTAATACTAATTGTTGTTCCTTGTAATGGGGTACTTGCTATATCCATTGTGCCACCTAATTCTTTTATTATCTGATAGGATATCGCCAATCCAAGCCCTGTACCCTTTCCTGTATCTTTGGTGGTGTAAAAGGGAAGCGTAATATGTCCAACACCCTCTTTGTCAATACCTTTACCATTGTCCTCCACTTCAATAATAATAGATTGATCTTGTAGAAACGATTTAATGATAACCAACGACTCAAATGGCTCTGTATTTAATAGTCTCTTCTCCATTAGTGCGTCCTTGGCATTTGATAACATGTTCAGTATCACTTGCTCAAACTGTAGTGCGTTTCCAATGATTAATGGCAGCTTTTCAGTGAGTTGCAGATCCACCCTGATGGTTATATGTTTAAATTGTTCCGTCATCATCATCACAGCATTTTTAATGCTTACATTCACACTGAAATCTGCCAATACATAATCATCATGACTTCGCGAAAAAGCCCTGACGTGATCGATAATATTCTTTATCCGGGTAATGTTTTCAAAGATTTTATCTGATTTTTTCTTCAGGTAATCCCTCTCAAT
>CAZOEV010000338.1:0-3893 GCA_964578915.1 uncultured Lentimicrobiaceae bacterium | reverse complement strand
CTGGTGGCGGAGGCCGTCCCGAAATGAACGTCGGAACAGTTGACGGAGAAGACATCAACATTCAGGATTTTAATCGCAAGTATGACCAAAATGTTGAGGCCACGCGTCAGCAATCGCAGAACGAAAGAATGACACAGGATCAGCTTTTCAGGCTTCGCGACAACACCTGGAACCAGATGTTGGAAGAACTCATTATGGGTAACGAATACGAAGAACTCGGACTCACAGTTACGGCTGAGGAGCTTTTTGACCAAATTCAAGGGTCTAATCCGCATCCGGCAGTAATACAAAACTTTACTAACCCCGAAACAGGACAGTTTGACCGCGAATTGGTGCTCAACTACCTGCAAAACCTCAACGAAATGCCTCAGGCATCGCGTGATCAGTGGTTGGTTTTTGAACGCTATGTTAAGGAAGACAGACTGCGCACCAAGTATCAGAATCTGATTACCAAAGCACATTATCTGCCTACCGCATTGGCCAAACAAGCCTACGATAGCAAAAATACCAAAGCTGATGTTGAGCTTTTGACGGTGCGTTACAGCACGGTGGCCGACACATTGGTTGAGCCAACAGAGGCTGATTATAAAGCTTTTTACGAAAAAAGAAAGAATTCTTACGACCGTCCAGCTATGCGCGACATCGAATTTGTTTCCTTTGAAGTGAAACCTTCACCAAAGGACAATGAAGATGCCAGAAACTATGTTAATAGCCTCAAGGATGAGTTTACGCGCACTAACAAAATTGCAAGTTTTGTAAATGCCAACTCTGATGTGCGTTACGACAGCACCTGGAAAAGTAGTACAGAAGTTCCGGCCAATATCGAAGCCGTTATGTTTGAGAATGAGCCTGGCTTTGTTTATGGCCCTTATTTTGAGCAAAGTGCTTACAAATTGGCTCGCCTTGTTGACGTTACCGAGCGTCCCGACTCTCTCAAAGCAAGTCATATCCTTATTTCTTATGCCAATGCCATGCGCAGTGAGCAAAGTCGCACAAAAGCTGAAGCTCAAAAACTGGCCGACAGCTTGCTAAGTCTTGTGCAAAAAGATGGAAAACGCATGACGGAATTGGCCATTACTTTTTCTGACGATCCAAGTTCACAGCAAAATAACGGCGACTTAGGTTGGTTTAAAGACGGACAGATGGTGCCACAGTTTAACCAGTTTGTGCTCAACAATAAAGTGGGAACAGTTGGCATGGTTGAAACAGATTTTGGATTCCATATTATTGATGTTACTGGCAAACAAGAGCCCGTGAAAAAAGTGCGTATCGCGCTAATCATCCACGAAGTAACACCAAGCACCGAAACCTATCAGAATGTGTTTGCCGAAGCCAGTCGCTTTGCCACCAATAATAAAACGCGTGAACAATTCGATGAAGCAATAGCAGATCAAGGACTTAACAAACGCCTTGCGCCTAATTTGCGTTCTAACTCAAACCGCATTACCGGTATCGAAAATCCACGTCAAATTGTACGTTGGGCTTTTGAAGAAGACACCAAAGTGGATGCTGTTTCTACTATTTTCGATCTTGACAATATGTATGTAATCGCTGTGCTTACCAAGGCTACAGAAAAAGGCATCCAGTCGCTCGAAGACATCAAAGAAATGATCAAACCGCAGGTGGTGAATGTGAAAAAAGGAGAATATCTGGCTGAGAAAATGAATGCTCTAGGCAACGATTGGACAAAAATTGAAGCCGAAATGCTAACGGAAACACAGGAAATTGCTGACCTTACTTTTGATAGCCGCTCACTTCAGGGCTTTGGCCAAGAAAGCCGCGTAATTGGAACCGTGTTTACCATGGAAAAAGGTGAGGTTTCGAAACCAATCATTGGAAATGCCGGTGTGTTTTTGGTTAAAGTAACTGATATGAAAGCTGCTACCGAAACAGACTCTTATGATAGAATACAGAGAGATTTCAGCGTAGCTTTCTCTAATAGCGTGCGTAACAACGCTGCTTACCGTGCCATCGAAAAAGAAACAGATATCGAAGACAATCGCCTGATGTTTTATTAGGCTGTATTGACACAAAACAAAAAGCCGGCAGAATTTTTTTCTGCCGGCTTTTTCTTTGTGAGGCCTTTGCACGCAAGGCGGAAAACAGTTGAAGCTCACCAAACGGCAAAAAACGTAATTTTGCATAAAAATAGACTTATGGACAAAGGACTTAGCAACTTTATCAGCAGGTTGCCACTCAAGCCCAAAGCACTTATTGAGAAGCAGGAAATTGCGCCAGGTGTTTTTGTATTGCGCTTTGAACGCAGCCACGATTTTTTACCCGGGCAGGTAGTAGGAATCACCACCGATAAGGCTATTCCGGCGCGTTTATACAGCATTTGTAGCGGCGCGGAGGACAAGTACCTAGAAGTGCTTTTCAACATCAAAGAAGAGGGCGTTTTGACGCCACTGCTGGCTCAGCTCAATCTGGGCGATCCAGTTTCTGTTTCTAAGCCTTTCGGTGCTTTTCTAGGCGACGATAAGCCCGCCTGGTGGATTGCTTCGGGAACAGGCGTTGCACCTTATCGCGCGATGCTTCGATCAGGTTTAGGAAGCAATAAAATGCTGATACACGGCGGAAGAACTGCCGATAGTTTTTATTTTTCGGACGAGCTGAGTGCCAGCTTGGGCGATAAATATATCCGCTGCTGTTCGCAAGAGGAAAATGAAGCCTTCTACAATGGCCGCCTCACCAATTGGCTGCGCGAGCAAAACGACATACCAAAAAACCAAAATTATTACCTCTGCGGAAGCGCCGAAATGGTGGTGGAAGTGCGGGATATTTTGATTAGCAAAGGTGTAGCCATCGATCAGCTGATGTCGGAAATATATTTTTAATATATCTGCAATTAAAGGCTCACAGGGCATAATTGTAGATAAACTTCTTTATAAAAAACACAGAACTATGAACATTGATAAGATTAAAAATTATAACCAGAAATTACTAGCTGTTTTGGGTAGCCTTGTTTTTCTAATTGCAGTAATAGGACTTATTTCGATTACATTTTTTTTAATTAATGAAATAGGTGGAAGTTATAGAGACAACTATCAGCATGATGGAATTCTATCGGATGAGAAAATTGAAGAGTTGCAAAAAGAAAATAAAAGGAAGCAATTGATTTCTTATGATAATCCTCGATTAGTTGATACTATAAATTTGGTTTATATAATTCCTGTTTCCCACAAAACGCTGAATACTTCTGAATTCATTGAAAGGGAATCTTTGAGATTATTGGATACAAGAAGCGGTTACGAAACGGATCGGCGCTATACTAGACGGTATTATGGAAATTATAACAATCTTCTAATTTATGACTACATCAATCATGAAACTGACAAATTATTTGACGAAAGAATTAATTTCGAAACTATTCAGATAGAGTATTTTGAGGACGATATTTTAGTGTTGCTTAAAGCAGCAACAAAAGATACATATAAAGATGGAGTTATTAATCAACTTGACCTTAAAACTCTTTTCCTTTACTCCTTGAAGGATAAAAAACTGACAGAAATAAAACGCGAAAATACAGATGTTGATGATATTATTTTCGTGGGAAATAGCAAAGATTTAATAATCAATTTTGGCATTGACTATAATAAAGATGGGGAATTTGACCATAATTCAGAACCTTCATTGATAAAGAAATATGACTATATGAGTGGAAAGTTAGTTGATATTGTTAGCGATGAGATTAGTTCTGAATTACAAATGCAACTTGATGGGACAAAAAAATAATGGAAATCCAACATTTTATAAATAGATTGTCAGGAAAAGTTTTCGAAATCAGCACCAGTATAAGAAAAACTTAACTTTGTAAATTATCACCTAAAGCTTGACCGCCAATTATTTGGCTGGTATGTTTTTAATTTGTGAGATATGATGAATATGAAATT
>CAZOEV010000337.1:0-3896 GCA_964578915.1 uncultured Lentimicrobiaceae bacterium | reverse complement strand
CGGCAATCACATCGGTAACGAGGCGCGAATATTGCGAATACAGCTCCATATCGCCACGCACATAAACCGCCTGGCTGCACAGCTGACGTGCCATCCGCATGGGCATGGCCGAATGCACACCAAACCGCCGCGCTTCATAGCTACAACTCGCCACCACGCCGCGATCCGAAACGCCTCCGATAATTACCGGCTTACCATCCAGCGATGGATTGACCAAACGCTCCACCGACACAAAAAAGGTATCAAGGTCTAAATGTGCAATAGTTTTTGAAATCATTGAAAAAAAACAGTTAAAAACTTGACATTTTATTTAATTGTTGTACTTTTGACGTGTTAATAATCATTTTTACGACGACAATTTAATCATTTATCAAGAGTAACAACAAAAAATATTCACTTTTTTAATATTTAAGCTGCGATGAATTTCAACTCCAACATTAAATTTTTACGCAAAAGGCGCGGCCGCACACAGGACGAAGTAGCTTTTGCCCTCGACATGAAACGCTCTACGCTGAGTGGCTACGAAAACAAGGTGGCACAGCCCGGTATTGACATCTTGGTGGCTTTTTCAGACTATTTTAACATAGCCGTTGACACGCTTATCAAGGTAGATTTGGCTGAGCTCAGCGAATACCACCTCAACCAGCTTGAGCGTGGCTTCGATGTGTTTATCAAAGGCAGTAACCTCAGGGTGCTCACCACCACCATCGACAGCCAGAACAACGAAAACATAGAGCTGGTAAATGAAAAAGCCAAAGCCGGCTATGGCACTGGTTTTGCCGATCCGGAATATATTAAGGTGTTGCCGGCTTTTCACCTGCCGTTTTTGTCGCGCAGCAAAAAATACCGCACCTTTCAGATCAGTGGCGACTCCATGCTGCCCATCCCCGACAAATCGTACGTTACAGGCGAATATGTGATCGACTGGCAGTTTCTCCGCAGCCACCAACCTTATATTGTGCTTACGCGCGAAGATGGTGTAGTTTTTAAGCTTGTTGAAAACAGGATGAAAGAAGATGGCGTACTCAGGATGAGCTCGTTAAACCCGCTTTACGATCCTTTTGATTTGCCCGTTAGTGAGGTGCGCGAAATTTGGAAATTTGTGCATTATATCAGTTCCGAAATGCCTGAAGGCAATCGTGAGCGTGAGCCGCTGGCCGATACGGTGAAACAGCTTCAGAAAGAGGTGCAGGCTATACAAATGAAGCTGAAGCTGTGATGTTTACTGAAATATTAGGGGTTGCTGAAAACTAAATTATTAAATTCAGAACTCTTTACCTATTAACAGTTTTTCTGTTTGTTAACAGTTTTCGTTCGTAAAATGCAATTGTCGTAGAAAGCAAAAGTTCGCAGGTCTTGACTGACGATAATATTTTTCGTCCACGGATTAAAGGGATTTAAAGGATTTTATCGGGATGAAGATTGGGGGCATTGATGAATTTGGTGATGAGTTGTGTATAGGTTTGGCTTGGTCGGATTTAAAAGAACGGTTCGCGATGCTCACCGGGGCGTTGTCTGCCGATTGTAATTTTATTTTTTCAAGGCTTTGATAAGAAAAGATCAAAGACTAATTATAATTGAGTGAAAACCAAATAAAAACAGAATAAATCACGATAAGCGCGGCGCCTTCAAAACGACTCAACCGCAGGCCTTTGCCCAAATAAATCAAGGCTACAAGAGCCAGGTTAGCAGCTATTACCATGCCCAGTTCCACATTCAGCCGTGGCTGATACACCAATGGATTGATGACAGCACTTGTACCAAGTACCACGAAAATATTGATGATATTAGAACCCAGCACATTGCCCATCACTATTTCGATTTTATTCTTCATGGCAGCTACAATAGCTGTAACCAATTCGGGCAATGAAGTGGCAGCGGCGACAATGGTAAGCCCGACGGCTGTTTCACTGATACCAAAGACCCTGGCTACTTCGAGCGCACCTTCTGAAACCCATTCGCCGCCAAAATACAAACCGACCAAACCGCCAAAAATCAGTAGCAAGGTCTTGGGCCAGGAAGCAGGCACTTGTTTTTCAATATCTATATCGGTTTCTATTGGCTTACCTTTTTTAAGTGTAAACCACAAATACAAACCAAACAACGCCAACAACAAAAACCCATCAAAACGGTTGATAACCAAATCGAAGCCCATAAAATAACCATTGGCTATCAGGCCAAAAAACAAGATGGCAAATAAGCCTACCGGAATATCTCTGTAAATAGAAATGCGTTCAACATTAAGCGGCATAATCAGTGCGCTGATGCCTAAAATCAGAAAGATATTCATGATATTGCTACCCAGCACATTACCGATTGCCAGGTCGGAACTACCTTTTAATGAAGCAAATACGTTGATGACCAACTCAGGCAAAGAAGTGCCGAAAGCCACTACCGTAAGTCCGATAACAAGCGGTGAAAGATTGGCCCGCAAACCCAGCGATACCGAGCCATCAACAAGCCAGTTGGCGCCTAAAATTAGGATAACAAAACCAACGGCGAAAAGCACATAAGTGATTTCCATGCGACTAAATATTTTTGGTATAGTTTCTCTCGCCAAAAATCAAGCTGCCTATACGAACCATGGTGGCACCTTCTTCTATCGCTAGCGGATAATCGCCCGACATGCCCATCGAAACTTCTTTAAAATCAGGCTGATCAGCAAAATAATCTTGTTTTAGCCAATCGAAAATAGCTTTCAGAAACCTGAACTCGCGCCTCACCTGATCCATATCTTCGGTATAAGTCGCCATGCCCATCACGCCGGCAATACGCACGTTTTGCATCTTTTTGAAAGCCTCCGAAAGTAGCAATTCCTTTACTTCTTCGCGATCCAGACCAAATTTGGTGTCTTCTTCAGCAATATGAAATTGTAACAAACACGCAATTACGCGCTCGGATTTGGCAGCCTGTTTATTGATTTCCTTCAGCACTTTCAGGCTATCAACAGCCTCAATCATAGCAACAAAAGGCGTGATAAATTTTACTTTATTGGTTTGTAGGTGGCCAATAAAATGCCAGTCGATATCCTTGGGAAGCTCGCCAGATTTACGTTCTAGCTCTTGTGCTTTATTCTCTCCAAAACAGCGGTGGCCTAAATTATAAGCCTCCATAATATCGCTGTTTGGTTTAGTTTTGGAAACAGCAACCAGCTTCACCCCTTCGGGAATTGTTGCATTTATAGCTTTTAGGTTTTCAGTAATTGTATCGTTCATCTGGGCGTATTTTTAGGCTTAAAAACGGTGCAAAGATACGGAATTAGGTTGTTTTGCATGGAATTGAACGTTTTTATTCCTACCATAAGCCCAATACTTCAACAATAAAGTCGCACTTAACATTATACAATATATCGTACTTTTGCAGCCCTCATGAAAACATTACAATCGCAACTAATGCTGCCTAAGCTGGCTTTGTTCTGGCTGCTGATTTTTACAGCCCTCAGGGTGATTTTTTTACTTTACTACAACCAGCTTTTGCAAGCTGAAGCCATTCCTTTTAGCGAGGTTTTAAAGGTTTTTCCGGCTGCTTTTTGGTTGGATATTTCCACAATTGGCTATTTGCTGACTTTGCCTTTCTTATTGATAACGACAGCGACAATTCTTCAAAGCAATATTCCACTTAAAGTAATACGTTATTATTCATTGATAATGATTGTGTTATACACGCTTTTAGCACTTGGAGAAACCGGTCTTTATGCTGAGTGGAAAACCAAACTTTCTTACAAAGCGCTGGCGTATTTTCGCCACCCTGATGAAATTTTTAATTCGGCTGAGACCAACAGTTTTTTTGTGATGATAAGTTTATGGCTGCTTATTTCTGCTGCGGCTATTTTGCTCTACATCAAATGGTTTGATATCAAGAAAACCTTTACTGTCTCATCACGTAAGCAGCTTTTC
>CAZOEV010000336.1:0-3927 GCA_964578915.1 uncultured Lentimicrobiaceae bacterium | reverse complement strand
TAAACGATGAAGGAACTCATGTTTGGCAGGCTGACGCAACAAATTCTTCAACGTCTGCATTACCTTTTGGCCTTAACAATGGCACTAATTGTGTTGCTCTTGACGAAACAGATAATATTAAGTATGACAGAAGTGTCATTTCAGGAACGAAGGAAGAATTGCTCGCCGCAATTAATGATTACACAAAATGGAGCGGTAGCGATGCTACAACTCAAACATTATCTACCGATGGATTTACTATCACAAGTGGTGGTGGCAACATCCCCCCATCAATCACCAACATCATCCAGAACCCCGCTTCTGGAATCACCTCCTCAACAACAGTTTCTGTTTTAGCCGATGTAACAGATGCTGACGGAACGATTACTGCCGTCAATCTCAAATGGGGAACTGTGAGTGGTGACTATGCAGGAGGCACAATCTCTATGGGTAACGGTGGTAGCGGCGACACCTATACTGCAGCTGCGGATATCCCCGCTCAGGCTGATGCCACTACAGTTTATTATGTGGTTGAAGCTACCGATGATGAACCCACAACTACCACTTCTGCCGAGCAAAGCTATACAGTTACAGACCCAGCATCAGCAACGCTGCCTTATACCGAGGATTTTGCTACCGATTTTGGCGATATTTATACTTATAATGTTTCCGGGACGACAAAATTCTGGATCTATAATAGCGGCGGCGAATATGTCAGCATGACTGGATACGACTCAGGAGATACTGAAGAAGACTGGCTTGTTTTGCCTGGTATTAACCTTGATAATACTTCAAGTGAAGTGCTTACTTTTGATAGTTGGTATAACTATGGAACTGATGATGCCAATAACTATTTAAAATTGGTTTACTCAACTGATTACTCAGGCACTGGCGATCCTACAACAGCTGTATGGACAGACCTATCTTATGATCAACCTGCTTCGAGCCAAACTTGGACTTCATCAGGAAATGTCGATTTGTCAACCATCGCAGGCACAAATATTCATATTGCACTAAAATATAATTATGAATCAGGCTCTTACCGTTTATGGCAAATTGATAATGTGATTATTGCTGAGTCACTTGTTGATGAGCCTGCTGCTTTTGCAGCATCGACAAATAGTACCGACCAGATCGACCTCACTTTTACAACCAATACCAACACCGATAATGTGGTAATAGCTTACAATGCTGATGGCATCTTTACTGATCCATCCGGTGCTGCACCAGCGTCGGGACAAGCTTTTGCAGGCGGCACATTGCTTTACAACGGAATTTCTTCACCTCAAGCACACACATCTTTGACACCAAGCGAAACCGTTTATTACAAAGCATGGTCAGTAGATGGGAGCAACAATTATTCATTAGGTTTAACCGCTAATGCAACCACCTTATCTAACGAACCCAGCAGCCACGCCACAGACTTCTCTGCCAGTGCAAACTCATCTAATTCCATCACAGTTACTTGGACAGATTCTGATGCGGCATCCTACCTTGTAAAAGCAAGTGCGGTAAGCTACAATGATATTGCCACCCCAGATGATGGTGTTGCAGAAGTTGATGATATACTGGTAAAAAATGCAGCTGCTGCAAATCCCAATTCCGTTGAATTTACAGGACTTACAGCTTCTACCACCTATTATTTTAAGATATTCCCTTACAACGGAACTGATGCAGCTGTCAATTACAAAACTGATGAATCAGTACCTGAGACGAGTGCATTAACTGAAGATGCGCCGGCTTTCCCGCAATTAATCATTTCTGAAGTTACCGATCCGGGGGATGATTACAAAGGAAGATTTGTGGAATTATTTAATGTTGGCAATTCAACCATTGATTTTAGTACGACAACAATTTACTTTGACAGACAGGCAAATGGTGATGGTAATTCTAGCATTCAATTAACTGGTATAATTGGGCCTAAAGAAACCTACATTATAGGGAATAGTTCCAATATAAATGATACTTACGGCTTCCCTGCTGATTTAGATTTTGGATCGGTTACTGGTAATGGCGATGATGGTTACTTTTTGTTTTTTGGTGGTGATGAAACAACCGGCACCTTAATGGATTCTTATGGTGTTATTGATGAAGATGGATCAGGGAAATTATGGGAATACGAAGATTCTAAAGCAGTTAGAAATCTCGGCATTGCTGAACCTAACCCAATATGGACTGCATCAGAATGGACTATAGCATCGGCTAATGTTGCCGATATGACACCTGGAGAACACAATGATTATGTTTATTTTGTTGGCGACACCGATTGGAATACAGCATTAAACTGGAGTAATAATAAAGTACCAACAGCTATTAAAAACGTAATCATACCTACCGACAAACCAAATGTTGAAATCGCTGCTGATGCCACCGCTGACTGCAACCACCTCAGCCTAAACGGCTCTCTATTGCTAAAATCTGATATGTCAGGAACAGCTTCCCTTATAGTAAATGGCACAATTGATGGCAGCGGTAGCGCAACCATCCAGCGTAATATCAATGGCGGTGGCTATCATTTTGTGAGTGTACCCATCAGCGGAACACTTAACGCCGGCTTGTTTATGAATTCATATCTGTATGATTTTGATGCAGTTGCACAAGATTGGACAGGTGTAGGTGATGATCCTTCTACTGTAATTACCAATGACCAGGGTTATATGATATGGTACACTGGAAGCAATACTACTTATGAGTTTACGGGTGATTTGATCAGTAGTAATTTTACTGTTGCAACTCCTGCAGCGGCTTCAGTTTATAACGTTGGCGAAGCTAAGTATGAAGGTGGGTATAATTTGGTTCCCAATCCTTATTCTTCTGCTATTGACTGGAATGCTGCGTCAGGATTCACTGAGAGCAATCTGTTTGAAACGATCTGGGTATACAACCGCGATGCAGGTAACTATGGTGCTTATGTAAGAGATGCAGTTGGTGGAACAAATGATGTAAGTAATATCATTCCGGTTGGGCAAGCCTTTTTTGTGCAGGCAAATACCGATGGTTCCGGCACTATGACCATTAATCAGGCTGCCCGCGCACATTCAGGAAACAATCTATTGAAAGACGGCAAACTTCCTGTTGAGCTACTAAAACTCAATGTGAGTGCTAACAATTATAGTGACGAACTAATAGTTCAGTTTAGTGATGGCGCAAGCATGGCTTTTGAGGGCAACCGTGACGCGCAAAAGCTGCGGTCGCCGGGAGATGCTCCACAGCTTTACAGCCTCACTCCTGAAGGTACAGAGCTAAGTATTAATACAATTCCTTATATGAATGAAACTATCATCATTCCTGTAGGCTTTGAACTGGCAGCTAGCGAAAACGGCGTTTTCAATTTTTCAAATCTGGAAAGCTTTGATCCCAATATTAGCATCTTCCTCGAAGATATGCTCCTCGACAAAATGGTCGACCTACGCGAGCAAAGTACATACACCTTTGAGCATGATCCGGGTAGCGATCCTTTACGTTTCAAAATACACTTTATGGGTGTAACTAACGTGAATGAGCTCGCAGCCTCAACCCAAAACTTCAATATCTGGGCTTCTGATAAGCAGCTTTATATTCTTGCCAATACTGCGGTGGATGGTGACCTTCAGATTGAATTGTTTGACCTCAGCGGTCGTTTGCTCGATTCGAGCCGTCAGCCGATACAAACGCCAAACAGCATCAGCTTGCCCGAGTATCAAGGCGTAATCATGGTTCGTGTACGCAACAACAGCTTTGTTCAGACCCAAAAAGTATTCATCCGCTAAAACCTATAAATGAAATAAAAGATATTGATAAAACTAAGCTTTATTATTGCATTTACACTTTCAAGTACGGCTTTGCTTGCACAAGGCCCGCCTGAACCTCCAGGGGATCCCGGAACAGGTGGTGGTCCTGTAGGTGGCGGCGCTCCCATCGGCGGTGGTATTGCGATTTTACTTAGCCTGGGCGCAGCCTATGGCGGAC
>CAZOEV010000335.1:0-3928 GCA_964578915.1 uncultured Lentimicrobiaceae bacterium | reverse complement strand
CCGCTTATTTTGGCCACGCTGGCAGGTTTGGTTGCCGGTGCTTTATCAATGGCAGCCGGAGAATATGTTTCGGTGAGTTCGCAAACAGACGTGGAAAAAGCTGATATTGAACGTGAAAAATTGGAACTAAGAGAAACGCCGGAATTTGAATTGCAGCATTTGACTGAAATCTATGTAAAGAGAGGATTGAAAAGAGAAACAGCGTTTTTAGTTGCAAAAGAATTTACGGAACACGATGCTTTAGCTGCTCACGTTAGAGATGAATTGGGAATTAATGAAATAAGCCAAGCAAAACCAATACAAGCTGCTTTTGCTTCTGGCGCAGCATTTACGGTTGGAGGAGTGCTTCCGCTGATCGTTGTATTATTTCTGCCACTTCAAAATATGGAGTATTATTTATACGGTTTTGCCATTGTTTTCCTGACTGTTTTGGGAGGGTTAGCCGCCAAAGCTGGTGGCTCTAGTGTTAAAAGAGCTATTATAAGAATTACATTTTGGGGAACAGTCGCTATGGGATTGACAGCTTTAGTCGGCTATTTATTCGGAATAAATTTGTAAAGCACATAAGAGAGTTATATTAGTAACTATTTGAATATTATTATTTTAAATAGCTTCAATACAATAGGTATATTACCAAGATGAACCAGAACTACATAGAAGATAAAATTTTTGACAAAATTGATTTCACGAAAAGTCCGCTATCGCATGACGAATACGAAAATTGCACTTTCAAAGACTGCGACTTTTCCAATGCTGACTTTTCTGACATCAAGTTTTCTGACTGTGCGTTTATTGGCTGCAATTTAAGTTTGATGAAGCTAGTTAAAACTTCCTTTCGCGATATAATTTTCAAAGATTGCAAAATGCTGGGACTTCGTTTTGACGATTGTAATCCGTTTGGGCTTGCATTCAGTTTTAACAACAGTATTTTAAACCATTCTTCCTTTTTCAAGATAAAAATGAAGAAAATGGTATTCAAAAACTCACAATTGCAGGAAACCGACTTCACGCAAGGCGATTTGACGAGTGCAATTTTCGAAAACTGCGACCTGACCAGGGCCACATTCGACAACACTATTCTTGAAAAAGCAGATTTTAGAACTGCTTACAACTATTCTATTGATCCTGAGACCAATCGGATAAAAAAAGCAAAATTTTCTACATCAGGCGTTTCCGGACTTTTAGATAAATACAATATTATAATTAGCATGGGATAGGTTGAAACTCAAAATAATGCAATTTACAATACAATTTATCACCGGTTTTTTGATACTATTTTTAGGAACTCGATTCAGTTTTGCTCAAAAACCAACTGAAAATCAGGAAAGTTTTATCAAAGTTTATAGCGTTCAATCCTATCTGAGGCCGCCATTTGAAACAAAAGAAATTGAATGCTCAAACAAACAGATTTGTTATAGAATTGTGCTACCCAAAAATCCTAAAAGAGATTCTGTACAACTCCAAAAGCACATTTATCTTGACACAACAATTAATTGTCAGCCCATTAAAAATCCTGATTATGATTCAATTGTAAACTATATTTTAACATCAGGCTTGTTAAATATTGATTTAAACTATACAAAACTTATTACAACCAATGGCGTTGTAGCAATGCATTCTGGTAGTGGTGCTTACCGATACATTATAAAAACTTCAAACGAACAACTTGATTTACCAATTTCAGGAGCAGCGGATTTTACTGTTCCCGTCATTTTACGCGACTTCGACCACTTGTTTAGGCGAATATCAAGCAGATATGTAGGTGGAAATGAATAGTTTTGATTTTTGTTGAATTTATTCACTATATTTGCAAGAATATTACAAATACAGGATTTAAAATGGTATTAGAAATTCGCATTGGTAACTTTTTCTCTATCAAAGATGAAATAACTCTTGATTTTAGAGCAGCTAATTTAAAATCGGCAAACGCCAGAGCGCTAAATAACAATTTATTTGAGTTTGATAAAACGCCGATTTTAAAAACTTTGGCTATTTATGGCGCAAATGCTTCTGGGAAAAGTAATGTTATAAAAGCAATCCGCTTTTGTAACGCTTTAGTATTTGAATCTCACCAGCATAACGAAAATACGGTTTACAATTTTCAGCCTTTTAAATTTGATGGTTTTAGCAATAAACCGAGTACTTATTTCATCCGATTTGTTAGTAAAGGCATCGAGTACGAATATTCCTTTACATTAACACGTCAAAAAATTATCACTGAAAGTCTTTATTTTTACCCCAAAGGAAGAATAAAGGAAATCTTTACACGAGATGAACGCTTGGGAAAAACTAAAAAAGAGAAATATAGCTTCGGTGACCAAATAAGGCGCCCAATGGACGTTGCTGAAAACACCTCAGAGAAAACCTTGTATATTTCCCGAGCCAGTCAAATGGATAGAGAAATTGGAAAAGAAATTTTTAACTATTTTCACAGTCAGTTTATATTGGATTATATAGGGTTTGGAGCGTCAGCAATCGAAACCCTTTCTAATCAGAACAAACAACAGCTCGTTAACGCGATCAAAATTGCTGATAGTGATATTGTTGATGTAAAAATAAAAGTTTTGAAAAAGGCTGGCAAGCATTATAAAGCTGATGCTCAAGCCATGACATTAACTGTTGAAGATGTTGTCCAGGATTATTTACAAATTAGAACGTATCACAAAGCTGATCCATCGGTTGCTTTTGATTTTCTTACCGAAGAGTCACAAGGCACTATCAAGATGTTTTTTATTATGCTGACAATTCTTGACGTAGTAAAACATAATAAAGTGCTTTTAATTGATGAAATAGAAGACAGTTTGCACCCGAAAATAATTGAATATCTTTTCAATATTTTTAGAAACGGTGACAAAGCACAACTATTATGTACCACGCACAATACCCGCTTTTTAAATTTAAAGCTTGTGCGAAAAGACCAGATTTACTTTGCAAATAAAAATCAAGATGGTTCAACTGATTTGTATTCGCTTTACGATTACAGCGATTTTCGTGATACAATGGATTTAGAAAAAGCATATTTACAAGGCCGTTTTGATGCAATTCCTTTTATAGACGATTCGAATGAAAAAATCAAATCTTTGTTCAATGGCCAGTAAAAGAAATGCGTCAAAAGGGAAAAAGATAAACCCTCACTTTTGGGTTTTCTGCGAAGGAGAAACAGAAGTAGCTTACGTATGTTTTCTTCGTTCAAAATACAGAATACCAATCGAAATTGTTCCTAAAATAGTTGGAAATAAAATATCACACAGAATTATAAAAAACAGCAAGCAAGGGAAACCTACACACGAAAAAGATAAGGACTTTTTAATGTATGATGCTGATTTACCTTATGTTTTAGAAAAATTAAAATCCATTAATTCTGTAATAATAATTGCTTCAAACCCTTCAATTGAACTCTGGTTTCTGCTACACTATAAAAATCAGAAGGCAAATATTTCAACTGACAAATGTATTCGGGAACTAAACAATAGAAACAGAAATACCTATAAAAAAGGCGTTATTGATTTTCAGCTTGAAATAAAGCTGTCAGAAAATAGCAATCAAGCTTCTGAACGTGCCAAAGGATTAAAGTTGTACGATAATCCCTCTTCAAATATGCATGTATTTATTGAAGAACTCGAAAATGCAAAGAATCCAATCATGTAAAATGTAGCTATCAACAGAAGAATGCTCTGCTGGAAATAAATAGGATTTCTTGTAGTTTCTCAATAAAAATCCTGAATTAAACTATACCCCACTATTGAGTTTTCACACCGCTCAATTATTTTTTGCTTGTGGTTTTTTTATTTTTTTTTACAGCAGCCGCGAAATTAGTCTCGGCAATCAAAAAAAGTAATCTATTTCTAAACCCATCGAATTCGATGCCTTTAGAAGTATAGCTGGCTCAAACAGTTTTGCTCTTACGCCTAAAAGATGGATAACAGCG
>CAZOEV010000334.1:0-3941 GCA_964578915.1 uncultured Lentimicrobiaceae bacterium | reverse complement strand
TTCCATTATATTGGATCAAACGACTGGTATTGGGCTGTTGATAATGTTGTTATAACTAACGTTCCGGCTCCAACCCGCGAATTTGCTACTTATAAAATCTTCCTTGATGAAGTGCTCTTAGGAGAACTTACTGAAGAAGAATACCAACTTGGAACTACTTTTGGCGAAACTTTAACTGCTGGTGAAACATACCTGGTTGAGGTTGCTGCTGTTTACACAACAGGCCAATCAGACAGAGCTGCTGCCAGCTTTATCTATGTTCCTTGTGAAGACTATGCTGCTCCTGCTGATTTTGCTGCTGCACAACTAGTTGGTACACTTGATATCGAACTTTCATGGACTAACGTTGACGCTGCTGCACTGGATACAGTTGCTGGCGTTGTTATTTCACGCAATGGTGAAGAATATGCCGCAATCGACTTTGAAGATGGCGTTGTTGCTTCATTTATTGACGAAGAACTCGAATTTGGGACTTACAACTATTGCATTACTTACATTTATGACAGTGGCGCAGAAACCTGCCAAGGTGCTGTTTGCACTGAAGATGTAGTAATCACTGGTGGTGGTTATGTAAACGGTACTGTTACTGCTTTTGTTGGTGGTGCTGCTATCGAAGGTGCTTCTATTATGGTTTTCAATGAAGACTATAGTTTTGAATTCACATCTGATGCTGCTGGTTTCTATACTGGTGAAGTTGTTGAAGGCACTTACGAATATCTTGTAGCTGCTGATACTTACGAATCACAAGTTTTAGAAGGTGTTGAAATCACCTTTGGTGAAACTGTTACTAACGATTTCATTCTGCTTGAGTTCCCTTATGCAGTTGGTGAAGTTATTGCTACTGAAATTTCCGACGCTGTTGTTCAGGTTGACTGGAGCGGCACAGGTGGTGGCGGTGGTGGTACCGGCGAAGACTTCTTTGAAGGCTTTGAAGATGGCACACTACCAACAGGCTGGGTTACTTACGACCAAGACGGCGATACCTACAACTGGGAAAACACAGCTGTAGAATTTGATATTTTCGAAGCCCATACAGGTTTGTATTGCATGACTAGTGCTTCTTATATTAATCTTGTGGGTGCTCTCACACCTAACAACTGGCTCGTAACACCTGCAATTGATGCTACTGATGCATCAGTACTGAGCTTCTGGGTTTCTGCTCAGGATGCTGCTTGGTCTGACGAACAGTATTACGTTCATGTTTCTACTACAGGCAATGAAGTAGCTGACTTTACAGAAACTGTTCACACAGCTGTTTCTCCTGCTACATGGGGTGAAGTAACTATTGATTTGTCCGCTTTTGCTGGCGAAACTATTTATATTGCTTTCCAACATGCTGATGTTACTGATATGTTCTTCCTCAAACTGGATGACGTAGCTGTTACAAATACACCAACAAGAGCCGCTGCTACTCAGCCTGTTTTGGCTAATAACAGCACTGCTGTTCCTTTCAAAACTGCTGATATGACTGCCGAAGCTATCGACGCCAAAATGGCAACTATCGAAGCTAACAACAGTCGCGAACTCGTTGGATACAGCGTTTATCGCACAAGCTGCGAAACTGGTGATCTCCAATTCCTTGGATTCACATTAGATGAGCAATTTACTGACAACACTTGGGGCGCTGCCACAAGCGGTGTTTACAAATGGGGCGTTGTTGCCGAATATGACAACAATGAATCAGAAGTTGTATTCTCTAACTGTCTTGATAAAGATATGGTTACTGCTGTAAGCGTTACCGTTACAACCAACAGTGGCGACAGCCCAGAGGAAACAGATGTAATGTTTACAAATATTTCTGAACCAGGCCTTGAATTGACTTACGAAGTTGAACTGGACGAATCAGGTTTCTTTGCTTGGGACGAATTCCGCAAAGGTGTTTATAACATCACTGTTGCAAAAGCTGGTTTCAGTCTTATCGAAGAAATGGACGTTGAAATTTTGGATGCTACTGATTTCGAATGGATTCTTATCGAACTTTTAGCTCCAGTTGAAGACCTCTATGTTACTCCTACTGCTTTCGCAACTTGGAGAAAAGGTGGCGAAGTGCCATTTGAAGCTTTTGCTGAGAATTTTGACGAAGGTATGCCAGAAACATGGACTATCGTTGTTGGTGGTTCAACCGCTGATTCTTGGTATGTTGAAACTCCTGCCGGAAACCCACAAACAGCTGGTGCTTCTTTAGACGGAACACCATTTGCTTATGTTGATTCTGACGAAGCAGGTATTGGAAGCACTATGGACGAAATGCTTATTTCTCCTGCTATCGATGCTTCAAACGCTGATCAGTTATATATTCATTTTGATCAATACTTCAATGTTCTTGGCAGTGATTTCGCCGCTGTTGATGTATTTGATGGTTCTGACTGGGTAAATGTACTGATGCAAACTGCTGATGCTGGTGCATGGAATGCTCCTGTTCATCAGGCTATTGATGTTACAGAATATATGAACGATGCCTTCCAGGTTCGTTTCCATTATGTATCACCAGGCTGGAATTGGTACTGGGCTGTTGATAATGTAACAATTACCGAAATAGAAGAACGCGGTAGCCGCGCACTTCAGTACTACAAAGTTTGGTTAGATGGTATCTTCGTTACTGATACTGAAGAAACATTCTATCAATATGCTACTGAAAACCTCGTAGAAGGTCAGGAATATTTCTCTGAAGTTGCTGCTGTTTATAGCAATGGCATCTCAGAAAAAATGAGCTATACCTGGACTTATTATAGCTGCGAAAACTATCCTGGTGTTGAAGACCTTGCTGCAGAAGTTAACGGACAAGATGTTACCCTGACATGGGGCGGCACTACTCCTCCACCTCCACCAAGTGGCGATGGAATTGAAGAAGACTTCGAAACAGGCTCATTAGGAGCTGATTGGGAAGTTGTTCAAACCAATACTGCAACAGGCGGACCGATACCAGCTTTCTGGACTGTTAATGAATATATCAGTGCTGACTTCTCTCCATTTGGCACATATCATGCCGGATTGTGGTGGGAATATACTGCACAGGACGAATGGCTCATCACTCCTGAGTTTACTTGTGATGCTGATGCTTCACTCGAATTCTGGAGCGCTGTTTACGAAGGCAGTGTAAATGGTGACCATTACTATGTAAAAGTTTCTACTGATGGTGGTACTACTTGGACTGCTTTGTGGGATGCTTCAGCACTCACTGGCAATGCCTGGAACTACTACGATACCCCTTATAATGTTGATCTGGCTGCTTATGCTGGCGACGATATCCAACTGGCATTCAATGCTGTTGATGGCGACGGTGCAGGACTTTGGTACATTTGGTTTGTTGACAATATCACTGTTGGCTCACCTACCAGAACACTCACTTTTGATGCTGCAAGCTTGACTCAGCAAAGCAATGCCACAAACCGTGATATGTATTCACGTGATGGCAATGTAACTGCTATTGCTCGTCATAACAATTCAGAAATGGATGCCAATGCCGACATCAGAACAGTTGAAATGAGCCGCGAAATGTGGGATCTCGAATTTAGCTTCGATATCGACACACCATCCGGATTAACTGGACTTGCCGGTGCTGAAACAGATGGTGAATTTATCTATGCAACCAAATGGTCAGCTAGTAGCGACATTGTTAAGTTTACAATGGATGGTACTTATGTAGAGACATTCCAAATTCCTGGAGTAGCTTCAGTAAGAGATCTAGCATTTGATGGTACGTTTATGTATGGAGCAGCAGCTTCTACAACAGTATTCCAAATGGACTTTACAAATAAGACCTTAATTGGAACGATCACTGCACCTACCGCAGTGCGTGCAATTGCTTACGACGATGTAAATGATGCATTCTGGGGCAATAACTTTGCTACAGATATGGTATTATTCGACAGAAGTGGCGCTACATTAAATACCATTGCAGCTCCTCCAAGCATGTATGGCGCAGCGTTTGACAACTTTAG
>CAZOEV010000333.1:0-3943 GCA_964578915.1 uncultured Lentimicrobiaceae bacterium | reverse complement strand
ATTGATTTCAATTGTTCCATTGCTAGCCCTGATCAGGTCGAGGATAAGCCTGAAAAGCGTGGTTTTGCCGGCGCCATTATTGCCTACCAAACCAAAGCTAACTGCTTTTTCCAGTTTCAATTCTGGGATGTCAAGTACTATCGTGTCATTATACGATTTCTGAATATTTTGAATTGTAATCATAAGTATTAGTTTTTTTCTCTGAAGCCAGTGGCCATGATGTATTTTTTCTCTAGTAAATTGCGTCCTATAAGTTTGATCAAGAAACTTCTGAAAGCCAATGTTATCAAACCAATGCCTGCTAAAACCATAAGTCCGTAATCAGGATGTCCAAACCATTTAAATGGCAAGTAGATAGCAGTTGGCAAAACAAATAGTGGCAACATGGTTAGCCAATGTACCATGCTCATTCCCTGAAAATTAAAGGCATTTCCACGACCTAGTTGTATGGCTTTTTTGTTGTAAGTAGCAAAAAACAGCATCATTGGCATTACAAACCCCAAGTTAAAGATAGCCATAGCAGTATTGATGAATAAAATGTGCCAGCCAAAATACAAATAGGGGAGGGTAACGATATAGGAGACTACAATAACGATGCTTCCCAGCGTGAGTTTAGCTTTGATATATTGTTCAAAATCAATGCCTGAGCTAAGAAGATAATCATAATAACTGCCTTCGTAAGCAAAAGCACTTTGGAGGTAGGTAATCGTTAGATAACCCGTGATAAAAATCCCGATAAATATCATAAATCCACTATCGGAAGCATATTGATCGCCGGGATAAAAAAGCAAACCATAAGCCCAGAAAAGGGGTGTGAGATAAAGCATGGATTTTGTGCGTTTATTTCGGATATAGAGCTTGATATCCAGTAACATAATTTCGCCAATAAGGCCAAAACGCTGTAAATAACCAAAACGGTTTTCGTTCAGCTGTTCTGATTTTTTTGTACCCACTTCTTCCAAATACAGTCGTTTATACAAAAAGTGATAGTTAAGTAAATAGGCAATAATCAATAGTGCAAACGGAACAAGCCAAAATAGTGGTTGGCGGATTGCAGTAGCAATCGCCTCAGCAAATAGATCACTAAAAGAATACCACTTTAACACATCACCAGTAACAAGCAAACCCAATAATACCAAGATTGCAGTTACCGTTTTTAGGTTGTTTACCAATTGTTTTTTTAAATAGAAAACAAAATAATTCACATTTAAATCTATCAGCATCATGCCAATAAGCCAAAGCCAGGCTGTTGTCGTGCCTTCGTAATAACCCACTTGCATAAATGCAAAGGGTGTGAAGAATACCAGACTTAATAGCGTGAAAAAATTTACTTTTCCTTTGACTAATATAAAATGTATCAAAGTGCTCTTCTTAATTGGTAACAATTGGTAGTGAACAATTTCCATGGTAGGAAGTTGCTGCATAAAAAAGCGGAGTGCAAAGGAGCCTAAAAAATAAAAGACACAGATTTTGAAGAAGCTGGTCAATACTTCTTCTTCCGGAACTATTTCGTGCCAACTATGTGCCAGAAGGATGGAAAGACCAATCGCTTCGGCAAGTAAAATAAAGCCAACAAATAGGATGAGTATATTAAGTGCTTTATTTTTTTGCCAGACACTTGATCGTCGGGCTTTCTTGTATTGATGACTTAAAAAAGATGAAATAAGCATATTTTGGGATGTTTATCAGTTGAATTATTGAAATTCAGTATTGAAATTAGATTAATTGCTTTTGCCGTGCAATTTAGGATTGTTTTTGTGACGGTCTTTATCACGGCTGTTCTTTTTCTCTAAATTTTTCTGCAATGCGGCAGTCAGATCGATGCCTGTTTGGTTAGCCAGACAAATTAAAACGAACAGCACATCGGCCATTTCATCTGCTAGGTCAACGGCTTCATCTGACTTTTTAAACGATTGATCGCCATATCTACGCGCCATTATGCGAGCCACTTCACCTACTTCTTCCATCAGCATGGCGGTATTGGTGAGTTCGCTGAAATACCTAACACCAACGGTTTTTATCCAGTCGTCAACAAGTTTTTGAGCTTCTTTCAATTCCATTTTAAAGAATTTTGATTGGGTTTTCGGTTTAAGAGGTAAAATTAGAATTATTTGGGAAGTAGGCAGTTTTTCTTCCTGTTTTTTTGTTGTCGGGCTGCTTTTGCTTCTTTTGTACCTTTGTCGCCATCAATGCCGTGTGGCGCTGATGCACAAATTGCTAAACCTTATGACTGCTGATACTTTCCCGATGATTGCCAAAACCGTGAGCGGGCTGGAGCCATTGCTTGCCGAAGAACTTAGAAACCTGGGCGCACAAAACGTTATTGAAATTACGCGTGCTGTCAGCTTTGAAGGCGATACAGCTTTGATGTATAAAGCAAACTACTGTGTGAGAACAGCATTACGTATCCTAAAGCCTATAAGTCAGTTCGTTGCACGAACAGAAGATGCGCTTTATGATGGCGTTAGCAAGCTACAGTGGCACGAATTTTTTAAGATGGAACAAACTTTTGCCATTGACACGGTTGTTAGCGGTGAATTTTTTAACCATTCGCATTATGCGGGTTTGCGTGTGAAGGATGCCATCGTTGATCAGTTCAGAAACCGCTTTGGCGCAAGGCCTTCAGTAGAAATCAACCAGCCAGATGTGCGCATCAGCGTGCATATTTATCAAGATCAGGTGAGTATTTTACTCGATAGTTCAGGCGAGTCTTTGCACAAGCGTGGATACCGAACAGCTGTTGACAAAGCACCGATTAATGAGGTGCTTACTGCTGGTCTCATCCTGCTCACGGGCTGGGATGGCGAAACGCCTTTTGTTGATGCCATGTGCGGTTCGGGCACCATACCGATTGAAGCGGCTTTGTTTGCTATGCGAATTCCACCGGCGTATTTCCGTGAGCGTTTTGCTTTTATGAATTGGCCTGATTTCGACAGTGTGATTTGGGAAGAAGTAAAAGCTGCGGCCAACGACCAAATCCGTGAAATTGAAGCAGAGATAATTGCTTCTGACCGTTCTGGTAAGGCGGTGGATATTGCGCGCGAAAATATCCATAACGCACACTTGCACAAAGATATAAAGCTGATTAAAAAGCCCATGGAAAACCTAGAGCCGCCCGAAGGCGAAGGCGTTTTGCTCATCAATCCACCATACGGCGAACGCTTGGAGGAAGATGACTTGATTGAGTTATACAAAGGTATTGGCGATAGTCTGAAACAGGGTTTCAAAGGATACAAAGCTTGGGTAATCAGCAGCGATCAAAGGGCATTGAAGATGGTTGGTCTCAAACCTTCAAAAAAATACACGGTTTATAATGGTCCGTTAGAATGTCGTTTTGCCCGTTTTGATATCTTCAGTGGAAGCTATAAAGCGATGAAAACGGAGAAGAATGAGGGGAAGGGGTAGATGAGGTGAATTTAAACCCCAAAGGTTTTCAAAATCTTTGGGTTTAGACACGATTTTTTACTCCCCGCCAGCCTGATCTCCTTCACCTTCTTCATTTAAAGTTTTTAGTACCTGCTTCACGTCCAGCTCTGTGGCGTATAATTTTCGCTTGCATATCGCAATAAGTTCCGAGGCGCGTTTTACTTTTTCCGAGAGCAAGTCAATAGAAATCTCTCCCTGCTCCAACTCGCTTACAATGTGTTGCAACTCCTCGTAAGCTTCTGTGTATGATATTTTTAGTGGTTTACTCATCTGTTTTTTGTGTTGAAATAACTTTACTAATAGTTGTTCCGTCCTGCAAAACGGTCTGTATTTCTTCGCCGACTTTTGCTTGCTCAATCTTTTGCAATAGTTTTCCATTTTGAAAACTCATGCTGTATCCGCGCTTCAATATCTGCTTGGGATCGAGTAGTTGAATTGTTTTTTGAGCCAGTTCAAGCTCATAATTGCCATGCTGAATAGTGTTCAAACTATGCTGTTTAAGTTTGCTTTTTTGATC
>CAZOEV010000332.1:0-3958 GCA_964578915.1 uncultured Lentimicrobiaceae bacterium | reverse complement strand
CAGTGGCAGCCAACAAAATAGTTTGCGCTGCAATTCCTGCATCAAAATAAGCCTGATCGTTAAGGTTTTTATCCAAAAGCATCACGATATAGGCAGCAGGCTGTTCTTCGGGTGCTGGCCCATCCCAATCTTTGAGATACCAGGCCCATTTTAATTGCGGAAAAACAATCTGCGTATCTGACTCACCATTTACCAGCAGATACTTTAATGGTTGCACATTTTTTGAGGATGGGGTAAGCCGCGCCATATCAATCATTTCCAAAAGAATATTCTCCGATATTATATAGCTATGCAAGAACTTTCTGTAGCTGCGATTTTTCTCCACAAGTTCTTTTAGCGATTTTCGCGAGGCAGGCATATTAAAGTTTTAAGCCACAAAAATAGCTTTATTCGGGCACTTCTGGCCGTATTACCAAACATAGTTACTTATACACATATTTAAGTTATTAAAACTCATTCTAAATTAACCGCTTTTCTACTCAACACTACTTGTTCAAAAGCGAAAGGTAGTATTTTAGCCGCTTCATTTAAAAAATTGAATTATATGGATCATCACCAACTTGAAGTTATTCCTTTATGGGCTTCGATTCCGTTTGTTATCATTTTGTTGTTTATAGCGATCGGGCCGTTATTTTTTCACCATTGGTGGGAAAACAACCGCAACAAACTAATTGTTTCGCTGGTATTGGGTATTCCAACATCTATTTGGCTTATTTATAATGGCTTAACCCATAATCTGATTCATCAGATGCTCTTTGATTATGTTCCGTTTATCATCCTTTTAGGGTCACTTTTTGTAATTACGGGAGGCATCCAGCTTAAAGGTGATATTATGGCAAAACCAGCAATAAATACGCTTTTCTTGGGTATTGGCGCTGTTTTGGCCAGTTTTATGGGAACTACCGGAGCAGCAATGTTGTTGATTCGTCCTGTTATTCGCACCAATTCTGAGCGTAAGTATAAAGTACATACCATTTTATTTTTTATTGCTATTGTAGCCAATGCTGGCGGTATGCTTACGCCACTGGGCGATCCACCATTGTTCCTGCTTTATTTGCGCGGCGCACCATTTGAGTGGTTTTTCAGCCTTTTCAAAGAATGGGCTTTTGTGAACGGCATTCTTTTGGTGATTTACTTTTTATTGGACAGCTATTACCATAAGAAAGAACCCGTACTCAATATCATCAAGGACCGCATGGAGATTGAGCCGATAAGCATGAAAGGCACCTTTAACTTCATCTTTTTGCTTGGCGTAGTTTTATCTGTAGCTTTTTTAAACGAAAATTACATCCACGCCATTCACGACAACCATTACTTGGGATTTATCCGTGAAGCTGCCATGTTAAGTTTTGCCGGCCTATCTATCATTATGACAAACAAGCAATTGCGTATTGATAATAAATTTACCTGGGGACCAATTATTGAAGTTGCTTTCCTTTTTCTGGGCATTTTTGCCACAATGGTTCCCGCGCTTTTATGGCTCAACACCAATGCTGAATCGCTTGGTATTGATGGCGCTGCCATGTTTTATTATGCCACTGGTGGATTGAGCGCCTTTTTGGACAATGCACCAACAGCGCTTGCATTCCATAAGCTGGCTTTGGGATTGCCCATAGCAGATGGCGTAGAACTCGTAGCTGGAATTCCGGTCGATTTATTGACTTCCATTTCGCTGGCTGCTGTGTTTTTTGGCGCTATGACATATATTGGAAACGGCCCCAACTTTATGGTAAAAGCTATTGCCGAAGAGAACAAAATAGAAATGCCAAGCTTCTTTGGATATATATTTAAATTCTCGGTTATCGTGCTATTGCCAGTTTATATACTGACACAGTTGCTGTTTATATAGGGAATAGATAAACATTACTTTTACAAGTAATTATCTCAAAAAAAAAGCTTAGCTCTCCACGAGCTAAGCTTTTTTTGTTGGCAGTAAAACTAATCTGCTATCAGTTTTTTATACCGAATGCGCGAAGGTCCTTTATCGCCAAGGCGTTTGCGTTTGTTTTCTTCATATTCGGTGTAGCCGCCTTCAAAATAATATACCTGCGAATCGCCTTCAAAAGCCAAAATATGCGTAGCAACTCTATCTAGAAACCAGCGATCGTGGGAAATAACCACTGCACAGCCCGCAAAGTTTTCGATACCTTCTTCCAGCGCACGCAAGGTGTTTACATCGATATCGTTAGTAGGCTCATCGAGCAGAAGCACGTTAGCTTCCTGTTTTAGTGTCATGGCAAGGTGCAAGCGGTTTCGCTCGCCACCCGAAAGCACTCCTGCTTTCTTGTTTTGGTCGGTGCCGCTAAAGTTAAAGCGCGACACATAAGCCCTCGAATTCATGCTGCGGTTGCCCAGCTTAATCTCATCATGTCCTCCAGAAATAATCTCGAAGACAGATTTATCCGGATCGATATCTACGTGAGCCTGATCTACATAACCAATTTGTACGGTTTCGCCGATCTCAAAATCGCCCTTATCTGGTTGTTCCAGCCCCATCATCAGTCTAAAAAGTGTCGTTTTTCCAGCGCCGTTAGGCCCGATAATTCCAACAATTCCTGCTGGAGGAAGGCTAAAACTCAAGTTTTCAAAAAGTAGTTTATCGCCAAAAGCTTTTGAAACGCCTTTAAACTCAAACACTTTATTGCCCAGTCGGGGACCATCAGGAATAAATAACTCCAGTTTGTCTTCTTTTTGCTTCACGTCTTCGTTTAGCATTTTTTCATACGATGAAAGACGCGCTTTTGATTTGGCATGACGCGCTTTTGGTGCCATACGCACCCATTCTAGCTCACGCTCGAGGGTTTTGCGTCGTTTGGAAGCCGTTTTTTCTTCCATTGCCATGCGCTTGGTTTTTTGCTCAAGCCAAGAGGAATAATTTCCTTTCCATGGAATACCTTCCCCCCTATCGAGTTCAAGAATCCAACCGGCAGCATGATCCAAGAAATACCGGTCATGCGTTACAGCAATCACCGTTCCTTTGTATTGTTGCAAATGCTTTTCGAGCCACTCAACCGACTCGGCATCAAGGTGGTTAGTAGGTTCATCCAACAATAAAATATCCGGTTCGCTCAGCAGTAACCGACATAATGCAACGCGACGTCGCTCACCACCAGAAAGATTTTTCACAGACGCATCGCCAGGCGGGCAGCGTAAAGCATCCATAGCGCGTTCCAATTTGCTGTCGAGTTCCCAAGCATCTTTATGCTCAATCAAATCTGTGAGTTTGCCCTGCTCTTCAATCAAAGCCGTCATTTCGTCGTCAGTAAGCTCTTCCATAAAACGGTTGTTCACCACTTCATAAGCTTTGAGGATGTCAACAATTTCCTGCACTCCTTCTTCTACAACCTCTTTCACGGTTTTGTTTGGATCAAGGTCGGGCTCCTGATCGAGCATGCCTACGCTATATCCGGGAGAAAAAACCACATCGCCATTATATGACTTTTCTTTTCCTGCAATAATGCGCAGCAAAGTTGATTTTCCGGAACCATTGAGACCGATGATGCCAATTTTTGCACCATAATAAAAGGAGAGGTAAATATCCTTCAAAATCTGTCGGCTCGGCGGAATAACTTTGCTGTCACCAACCATCGAGAAAATAATTTTTTTATCGTCTGCCACTTTTATAAAGTTTTATAATTTTTTCAAGAATAAAGTTCAAAATTAAGCCAAATAAGTGGGTTGAAAACTGAATAGGGATAGTTTATTATTACTGACTCATCCATTTTGCTTATGCATAATATCTGAAATCGGTGTAAGATCATGCTCAAAGCTCATTCTAATTTTCAAACAAACAGCCCTAAGAAGCAAACCTTCTTACTTTTTAACCAAAGCAACCATCGCATCTGCCAATATTCTAGTTGCCGTTTCCCAATTGAATTTTTGTGTAACGAAAGTCTTTCCTTGCTTGGCAATTGCTGCTGCCTGTCCGATAAACAAACAAAACAATGATACAATAATA
>CAZOEV010000331.1:0-3961 GCA_964578915.1 uncultured Lentimicrobiaceae bacterium | reverse complement strand
TGGTTTTTATTAGTTTGATTTTTGGCATTTTTCCCAATCAGGCCGCTATTTTGCTAAATCCTGCTTTGCAAGCTATTTTGCCAGGTGAAACGCTTATTAAATTAAAGCTTTGGCACGGATTTAATGATATTTTATTGCTTAGCGGCCTTACTGTTTTACTTGGAGCTGTGCTGTTTATGTTCAGAAATAGGGTGATTTCGTTAGTTGAAAAGATAAATGCCAGATTCTTTAAATTGAAGTTCTCAGAAAACTTTTTTGCCGGAATTGATGTTTTTTTAATGCTCACCAAAAAGAAAACAACTTTCGTTCAGCATGGCTACCACCGTTTTTATTTGATGACGATATTTTTGTCAGCATCGATTTTATTGATTTTTACTGTGATAAACGTTGAATTTCCAGCAATCGAATCTATCTCTTTTAATAGCTGGACAATCATTGTTTTGGTAGCCGCTACACTTATTTTAGTGGGAGCCGTTGCCACTATCATTGCTGAAAGTCGTTTGCTTGCATTAATTTCTGCGGGAATTGTCGGTATCGGCATTACTCTGATTTTTGTGATTTTTAGTGGCGTTGATCTGGCAATTACTATGATTATTGTGGAAACGCTTACCGTTGTCATAGGCGCGATGGTGGTTTATCATTTACCCAAATACCTGAATTTCTCCAATAAATTTGCCCGTTGGCGCGATATGAGTATCGCTTTATTTTTTGGAATTGTGATGGGATTATTGGCGTTTTTATCTGCCAATAAATTACCTGTTGAGAAAGTTTCTGATTATTTTACCGAAAATAGTTACCTGAAAGGCTATGGCGAAAATATTGTGAATGTTATTCTTGTCGATTTCAGGGCTTTAGATACATTAGGTGAGATACTTGTTTTAGGCTTGGCTGCCATTGGAATTGTAGCCTTACTTAAGCTCAATAAAACCAAAATAAAAGATTAAATGAACACAACTATATTAAAAATAGCTGCCCGACATTTGATGCCATTTTTCTTGGTGTTAAGTCTAGTTGTCTTTTATCGCGGGCACAACGAGCCAGGTGGCGGTTTTATTGGTGGTCTTATGGCTGGTATGGCACTGGTGCTTTATGCGCTTGCCTTTGGCGTTCAAAAAGCCCGAAAACTGCGCATGGCAAAGCCGCTATTTTTTATCGGATTGGGTCTTGGATTGGCACTTCTCAGCTCCTTAATTGGTGTAATTAGCGGTGAAGCTGATTTTATGACTGCCGTTTGGACAAAAATTGATTTGGGAGGCTTTTCCCTGAAATTAGGAAGCCCTTTGTTATTTGATTTGGGTGTTTATTTTTTGGTTGCGGGCATGTTGGTAAAAGTAATTTTTTCAGTGATGGAGGAGGATGTATGAACTTGATAATGGCAATTTTAATTGGAGCTTTATATACTACCGGTGTTTATTTATTGCTCCGTAGAAGCATTGTAAAATTGGTTCTTGGCATACTTTTTTTAAGCTTTGCTACCAATTTATTGCTCTTTTTTACGGGCGGACTCACGGCTTTAAGTCCCGCTTTTGATGATGGCACAATTACCGATTTTAGCGTATTGAGCGACCCATTGCCACAGGCTTTAATTCTCACGGCCATTGTGATTGGTTTTGGACTGGCTTCATTTAGTATGGTGTTGATATACAGGTTTTTTAAAGAAACCGGAACAGTTGATTTAGACGAACTTTCAGATATAGAAAAATAATGCTGCTTTTTTTACCTCTTTTAATTCCACTGCTGACGATAATTTTGTTGTTGGCCAATAGCAAAAACCTGCGCTATCAGCATTTTATAAGCGTTTCTTCGGTTGTGGGGCAGCTGATTGTTGCAATTGCTATTATGAGAAAAGTTAGCCTTGTCGATATTGTTGTTTCGCAAGTGGGAAGTTGGGAAGCCCCGGCAGGAATCACTTTTTTAGCCGACTACACTTCCGCAATTCTAGTGTTAGCAGTGGCTATAATTGCCGTTATTTCAATATTTTACAGCATTGGGTTCGTTGATAAAGTGCGCCAAAGAGGAGGATTATTTATTTTATATCAGGGTTTATTGCTCGGTGTAAATGGTTCATTTTTAACTGCTGACATTTTTAATCTGTATGTTTGGTTCGAGGTGATGCTGATTTCTTCCTTTGTGCTTATCACGCTAGGAGCTGCCAAGCAGCAGTTGCGCGGCTCAGTAAAGTACCTTGTGATGAATTTGATTGGCTCATCCTTGTTTTTAGCAGCAATTGGATTGATTTATAGCCAGTTGGGTACGCTCAATATGGCTGATATTGCACTTAAATTGCAGCAAAATGGTAGCACGCCGTTAATTAATAGTGCGCTGATGTTATTTTTTATTGCATTCGGAATAAAAGCTGCGGTTTTCCCATTTTTCTTTTGGCTTCCAGCTTCTTATCCAACGCCGCCTATCGCCATTACAGCATTTTTTGGTGCCACGCTAACTAAAGTTGGGGTGTATGTAATGCTAAGGTTCTACAGCCTTTTTGCTTATATCAATGAGCCTTATTGGCAACCTGTTATTTTTGTAGTTGCCGGACTTACTATGGTTTTTGGCGCTTTGATGGCCGCTTCGTCGTATGATATTCGTAAGATTTTATCGTTTCATATTATCAGTCAGATTGGATATATGCTAATGGGAATTGGACTCTATTCGGTGATTGGATTGGCTGGTGCTTTGTTTTTTGTGGTGCATAATATGTTTTCAAAAACTGCCACTTTTATGGCAGCCGGTCTTATTCGACAGTTTCAGGGAAGCTACGATCTCAAAAAGCTGGGAGGCTTATACAAAGCAAGGCCATTACTCGCTTTTTTGTTTTTGATTCCAGCGCTTTCATTGGCTGGCATACCGCCTACATCAGGTTTCTTTGGTAAATTATTTCTGATTTATGCAGGCTTTGATGCGCAAGACTGGACAATTACAATCGTGGCTTTGTTCGTTAGTATAATCACCTTATTTTCAATGATAAAGATTTGGAACGAGGCTGCCTGGAAGCCTGCTCCTCAAAATTTGGATCAGGAAAGCGTGAGCGGAAATGTGAACCCAATCGCGTTTGGGGCGTCAATTGTCATAACTGTGTTAACTTTGAGTTTGGGACTTACTGTTTTTTGGACTTTCGGATATTTTACTGAAGCATCGCGTCAATTGCTTGATAATCAAATTTATATTGATGCAGTTTTAAATAGCGTTAGCACTAATTTAAATTGAGAAGCAGATGAACAAGAACAAATCAACCTTATTATTACGTTTTAAACGATTTGTAGTCAGAATTTTTGATGTGATGCAATTTATTGTATTCTACATCAAAGAGCTGATCATATCAAGCTGTGTTTTGGCCTACGATGTTGTTCGTCCACGCAAAAGTTTTAAACATGGTATTGTTGCTGTGCCTATTGATATTAAATCAGATACTGCACTTTTGGCTTTGATAAACCTGGTTTCGATGACACCAGGAAGTCTTGTTGTTGATTTGACACGTGATAAAAAAACGCTTTACGTACACTCTATGTATCTTGATGATGCAGAGGAATTTAAGCGTAAATTAAAACATGATTTTGAACGACGAATCAAAAAAGTTTTTGAATAATGGACATGACCAATAGTTTTTTAGTTTTTGCTTTATATTTCTCATTTATAAGCATTTCCGTAGCATTTTTGGCCGCACTATTTCGGCTTTTGAAAGGCCCAGATATTACAGATCGGCTTATAGTACTCGATCTTACTGCCTCGTCATTGATAGGTCTTGTGCTGTTGCTGATTGTTTTTTCTGGCCAAACAGTTTATTTGAACGTCGCACTAATTATTGGCTTGGTTATTTTTATGGGAAATATTGCTTTTGCTCGCTACCTAAAAAAAACGATAAAAAAATGATTGAGATAATTGTAGGTGTGTTTCTTATTTTAGGCTCACTTTTCACATTGGTGGCTGCTTTTGGTATATTGCGCCTGCCCGAT
Organism: uncultured Lentimicrobiaceae bacterium; assembly: GCA_964578915.1. Lineage (GTDB taxonomy): Bacteria > Bacteroidota > Bacteroidia > Bacteroidales > F082 > UBA5536. The sequence goes on along the minus strand of CAZOEV010000331.1, from coordinate 8 downwards.
GTGTATAT
>CAZOEV010000330.1:0-3964 GCA_964578915.1 uncultured Lentimicrobiaceae bacterium | reverse complement strand
ATTCGCAGGTCTTCTCAAAAATATCTGCAAAGCGCGGTCTTGAGGTTTCCGATTTATTAAACGAAGCCTTGCAGCGTGGAGAGGCTTACTTAAAAGCCGTTAGTCTTGCAAAAAATGGCGGTAAAAATCTTTTGATGTGCTTCCTTATAAAAAACTTCTGGCTTTAAAATGTCGATAATGGCATTTACGGCGTCTTTTTCAAGCATCATAGCACCAAGCACAACCTCCTCTAAGTCAATCGCCTGAGGAGGAATACGTCCATGCTGCATTAATGCATCATTTAATTGGTTCCCAGCATTTTGCGCACTTTTCGTACTGCGCTTATTGTTTTGATTCATTGGTCAAAAATACAAATTAGCTTGGTGCAAAATAAGATTGATTCTGTTTTTTCCCTTTAAAAAATAAAGTATAAAGTAGATTTGATTGGAATAGCGCGTTTTGCGTGCTGTTTAATTTTTTGTTTCAAAAGATGACACCAAAATTCCGAGTGATGAAACCCAAGTTTTTAATTTTGAAATTACACTTTCCCTATTTTCAGTTGGAGCTTCTGTCAAATCCTTGATAAGCCAGGCTTCGTGCTTCAAAGGCTTGTGATTTTCTATTAAAAAACCAGATAAAGCATCCAGATCAATCTCCGTATTGAACATGGGAAAATAGAAGTCTGATAGCTTCAATATTTCCCAAAAATCAACCAGCTTCTTGGGGTTTAGTTGCGAACTAAACTCTTCTAGCAATGGGAGAAGCAATGGATCTTTAAATGTAATTATTATATCAGACTTTGACCATAAATCAGCCAAAAACTGAAATCCGGCCTGCCATTGATCGGGATTTTCACTGCAATCCCAACTGTGGAACTCCTGTTTTTCGACATCGGTTATCAAAGCAGATATCGCTAAAAAATGCGGTGTATAAGGTTTGGTGTTTTTTTGTTCTGGAACGGCGGGCTGTTTATAAAGTACTTTAATAAAGCAGCGTTTTGATGAAGAAAAATTGGTTTTTAATGCTTCAAATTTTTCTAGATTTAGGTGAAAAGTTTTTGCCTGCAATGCATTATCCTGCGCCAAAATTTCTTTAGTAATTTGATCTGGCATAAGCTGATTGACGTTTTCTATGCCACTGTGAAACAGTTCAAAGCGTTTTTCTGTAGGAATAGCATCAATATAAAGCAAGCTGTTTGTTGGAACTTTTTTCCAGCAATGTCCCCTAAAATCGCAAGGATAGGGATAATTGCACTGCATACCTATTTTGATATCGGGTGATTTTTCTAATTGCAGGGTTTCTTTTGCCGCTTCAATTTGGTTGTTGGTTTGTTCAAGATTAGCCTCTGCTTCTTGCATAACCGATTGGCTTACAAATAATTTGCGCAGGTCGAGCTGTTCATCCAGAATATAATCTTTGTCGATATACATCAATTCAAAATCTGACAGTTCCAGCTGATTTCCTTTCAAAACATAATATTGCAGAAAAGCATCCTGCCTATAAGTTTCAGATAAGCTGAGCGAGCTTTTCACTTCGATTGCCCGCCAGTTTTGGCCTTCCCGTACCAAAATGTCAAGCATAATGAGTACATCGTTGTGCTGAAAAACACCTTCGTAAATTACGCTAATCTCTGGATTGACGAGTGCTTCAAGGGTTTCTGCGCGGCGTTTTTGATATTGTGAGGGCGATTTTGGTGTCATATCAACGCCACCAGGAAATAAGTCGCGGGCTAAAACGCCGACAGCAGTTCCTCTGCGAAATTTTGCCAACTGTGAGGCCAACATTTTGTCGCGTAAAAAAGGCCGTTTTTTATGGAGATAAAGTGATTTTTGACATTGAAGACTTCTAATATAGGTGGACTTTGATAGTAGGTGTTTGGCCATTTTTTGAATGATTAAGGCGTAAAAGTTACATTTTCGTCAGCAATAAGTGGTTCGTTCAGATACCTGCGCATCAATTGTGCAATGGCCAGCACATCTTTTTGGCAATACTCTTTAATGCGTTCTAAATCATTTTGTTGCCAATAAACTTCACCAACCATACTGCCATCAATATCGTCTTTTGGGGTTGGAATATCAAAAATGGCCGTCAATAAATCGAGTGAGGTATAGTTTTTATAATCACCAAATTTCCACAGTTCCATGGTGTCTAAGTGCTTGATTTCCCATGGTTTTTTGCCAGCCATTTGTAGGATGAGCGGTAATTCTATTCCATTCAGAATCATTCGCCTGGCGATATATGGGAAATCGAATTCCTTGCCGTTGTGGGCGCACAGCATGCTATCGGGATAGTTGTAATAGCGATTCAGCAACTCAGCAAATTCCTGTAGCAGGATTTTTTCATCATCACCATAAAACGACTTGAGTCGAAACTCATTTCCATTGAGAAAGCCGACCGAGATCACAATTATTTTTCCAAACTCAGCATAAATAGCCGCTCTCGGATAGAGTTCTTCGGCTGTTTCTGTCTCTGCTTTTTTTATTTTTTGTGACTTTTTCTCCCAAAGTTTCTTCATGCGATCTGATAAGTCGTCATACTTAGGATGTGCCGAAACAGTCTCAATATCAAGGAATAAAACTTGTGAAAATTGTAAATTATAGAGCATAGCACTTGATTTTTAGGAATGAGAATTAAGTTTTCGTTATTTTAGCCAAAGTTAATCAGACCGGCTATGTTATGCAAATAAGATGGATTACTTTTCTCATTTTAGGTGTTATTTTTCTTCCTTCTTGTACGAAAGAACCTAAAAATCAACATCCTGTAGTCACTTTTATTCGTCCTTCCGGAGACAGTCCGCAATTTAGCAGCATTTCAGATACTGTAATTTTTCGCGTGAGCGATGACAAATTGGTTCATAGTGTCAGCATCAGTTTCGTGAATGAAGATTTAATCTCACTTACCCAACCTATTACCCTAAATATTTATAGTAAAGATACTGTTATTGATCATATTATAGAATTGGGATCAATAGAAGTTGAGAAAGGCTTTATATTGATTAGAGCTGATGATGAATCGCAAACAAAGCTGAAATATCAACCAGTCGTTTTAAGAGATAAACCACTTTCAGCTGAGCAAATAGTAACTGCTTATAGAGAAAATTACCAGACTGTAATAGCACTTTTTGATCCATTGACTGGTCAGATAATCAGTGAGCAAAGACTTGATTATGAGATGGAAAGCATTGAAGGAAATGCAAAAAGCAATTTGATTTTGCTTTGGCCAATGAGTAATCGTTTTGTTGAAATACGAGCAGTTAAGACGGCAGAAACTATTTGGCGCGTTGAGGCCGCTTTTCCACAAGCTGAGTACGTGGATTATTTTTTGCATGACGACAAATTGCTGCTTGCCGATCGCAATGGAAACCTGAAACTTCATCATTTTCACACTGGAAATGTGCAACTTGCCGCCCAAGTGGAAGTCTCAAAAATAATATTGGCGGTATGTTTTGACCAGCAATATCTTTATGCCGCTGCACAGGATTTACAAACTGGAAAATACTGGTTGCAACTTTATTTTAGGGCGAGTGGTGTTTTTTATAAACGTTTTGAAATATTGTTTGATGCCCGTGATTTGCTGCCGGCTTCGGATAGTAGTGGAGTTTTTTTATTTGCTTCAAAAGAAAGTGGATCCACACAGATTTATCATTTTAATAGAGAAGCAGAAGTAATTGAACTGGAATCGGCAATCTCTGATTTTGAATTTATTCCACCCGCTGCTTCTCAAAAGGAATTTATTTTTCTTCGAAATGCAACGCAGATTAGGAGTTTGTCAACCATAGACTTTGTCAGTCAAGCTATTGCTAATGGCATGGAAATTAATGGTATGGCGATATCTCCTAGCAATATTGACTGGGTTTACTATATTGATCAAAGTTTCATACATTATACCAACAGTGGCAATCTGGGCGGAGTAAATACCGGAACTAAGCTTGACTTAATAACACTAATCAAAGAATGAAACCCACAGAAAATAAAATCATTACAAG
>CAZOEV010000329.1:1012-3964 GCA_964578915.1 uncultured Lentimicrobiaceae bacterium | reverse complement strand
CAAAAATCGGCTGAGGAACTCAAAAACACTACAGCCAGTTTGAAAGCTGTTATCCGGGCGATGCCAGATTTCATCTTTGTGGCTGATGAAAAAGGCATTATACAAGATGTTTTTGAGCAGCAAAACTTGCGTTTTTTAACTGATTTACCCGAAAAAGGCAGGAAACTTAGCAGCTTTTTACCCGAAAAAATTCAAATACGCATTGCCCAAGCAATTAAAAAAACTTTTGCCACTGGAATATTACAGCTCGTTGAGTTTCAAATTCCTTATACAACAGAAATATTGGTTTATGAAGTGCGGATATCACTGATGAATCCGACGGCAGTTTTAATTACATTTCGTGAAATAACAAATATCAAGTATTTAGAAAACAGTTTGTTACAAAACAGCAACCTACTGCAAACCCTTACACATCTCGCCACAAGATTTATTAACCTTCCGCTGTCAAAAATTGATGATACAATCAATGATGCTTTAGCCAAAATTGGCACTTTCGCCGGCGTAGATCGGGTGTATATTTTTGACTACAACTGGAATGCAAACATCATGACTAACACATACGAATGGTGCTCACCAGACACTAAACCGGAAATTGACAACTTAAAAAATGTGTCCAACGATCTGCTCCCCGAATGGGTAGGCTCTCATAAACGAGGCGAAATAACGATTGTTGAAGACGTTGAGAAACTTGATCGCGAAGACGCTCTGTATAAAATTCTTGAACCTCAGAATGTAAAATCGCTGATTACCATTCCGCTTATGGAACAGGAATTCTGTCTGGGATATGTTGGCTTTGACGCTGTGAATAGCCATAAAACTTTTACCGACAGCGAATTATCACTTTTGCAGATTTTTGCCGAACTGCTTACCAATCTGAAAATAAAAAAAAGAACGGATTCCATACTCAAACAAAACCAACAAAAACTTGAAGCCCAAAATGAGCAGCTGAGCAAACTCAATAAACAACTAAAAAACCAAAATGAAGAAATTCTGAAAAAAAATACTGAGCTGGATAGCGAAAGAAATAAGGCAGAAGCCAGCGACAAACTAAAAACGGCATTTCTGAATAATATCTCACACGAAATCCGCACTCCGCTGAATGGAATTGTTGGATTTTCGCAACTGCTCTTTAACGATGACTTGTCCAGCGATGACCGACTCGATTATATTGAAGCACTCGCCACAAGTGTTGACAGGCTTACCGACACCTTTAACGATATTATGGATGTTTCTCTTTTGATGTCGGAAAACATGCCCTTCAATATTGAAACCATTCATATTCCTAGCCTGCTCAATGATGTCTACAAAAAACAACTACTGCTTGCCAATGCCAAAGCGTTGGACTTAAAGCTCATTATTCCAGAGGTGCATAAGCAACTGTACTTTGACAGTGATCGGGGTTATTTGTTTAAAATTGTGAATGAACTAATCTCGAATGCTATTAAGTACACCGAAAAAGGATTTGTTGAGGCCAGCTTTGATCTAACGGAAAGAGAATTGATATTAATGGTTCGCGACAGCGGAAAAGGCATTAAAAAAGAAGCACTTCCGCACATTTACAAACCTTTTATTCAAGAAGACTTTTCGAGCACCCGCGACCAGGAAGGTACTGGCCTGGGCCTCACTATTGTGAAAGGCCTTGTGCACCTGCTTAAAGGAAAAATCAGCATCAACTCAAAAATCAATCAAGGAACAGAATTTAACATACATATTCCCATAAAATCTGCCATGGAAATGGAAGTGCAAAAACCGAAAAAAATGCAGACGAATACCGAACAAAATAGCGACTGGCCAACAATTTTAGTGGCTGAAGACGAAGACTTAAATGTGCTTTACACCAAACGGATTTTCAAAGCCAAACCCTTTAATGTGTTGTATGCACGCAACGGAAGCGAGGCGGTTGATTTAGTCAAAGAAAACCCCGCAACTATAATGGTGCTAATGGACATAAAAATGCCTGTAATGGATGGTCTAGAAGCTACGCGCCAAATCAAAGTCATGCGCCCCGACATAAAAATAATTGCAGTAACCGCTTATGCAGCTAACGACGACAGGCACATGTGCCTGAGCGCTGGCTGCGATGATTATATCACCAAGCCGTTTAAACCTGCCGAACTTTTCACCTTTATAAACCGTTGGCTGCCTGGATCAATCGATTAATTTAGCCTATGAAGGAGGATGAAACCGATTATAAAAAGCTGCTTTGGTCGTTGCCAGAACCGCTACTCGTTTGCAAAAAAAACGGACTAATAACTTTTGCGAACAAAACTGCTACGCGCATTTTTAAGGAAGTAGAAGGCAATCCAATATCAGCCATCATACCCCAGCTAGCTAATGAACCAGATTTTGCTGACTGGATAAATCAGGAAAATCAGAGACTGTTTGAAACCCTTATAAACAAAACACCCCGGCAAATAAACTGGAACTGCAGAATGGCAGATGGCAGCGAGCTAAATCAAAAACTGTTTATACTTTTGCCCGAAATAAAGCCTGCTATTGACAGCCCAAATGAATCCTCACAGCAAAAAGATATTGAGTTGTTTAAGGAACAATTTGGCCTTTCGGTAGAAGATCCGGAAATATTTTTGCGCAAGCTCTTTACTGACTCCCCATTAGGCATTGGCCTTATTGACTCTGAAACAAAACATTTTACTGATTGTAATTTGGCTCTTTCACAAATATTAGGCTTTACAAAACCTGAGCTCCAGCAGTACACCTATTTTGACCTTACGCCAAAACGCTATCATCAACTCGACAGAATCCAAACAGAAGCACTTTATATTGCCGGACGTTTTGGCCCCTACGAAAAAGCCTACTACCACAAAAATGGACATCCTATACAAGTAATTATTCACGGTCTTAGCTTTTTTAAGTCGGATGGCAACCGCATGGTACTTATTTTTGTGCAGGACATCAGTGAGCAATCAGCTCTAAAAGCGACACTGCGCGAAT
>CAZOEV010000329.1:0-1002 GCA_964578915.1 uncultured Lentimicrobiaceae bacterium | reverse complement strand
AATTTACTATTTCAAGAAACACCCGAAGCACATTTTATTACCGATATAAGAGGGGTTTTAATAGATGCTAACAGGGCTGCTGAGCAGTTAATTGGTGATTCAAAAAATAAATTACTTGGCAAAAGCATGTTACAAATAAGGCAACTTCCGCTCAGTGAAGTACCAAAAGCAGCCAGCATGCTCGCGCAGAATGCTATCGGCAAACAATGTTTAAATCAACAGTTAATACTGAGCAAAGGCATTGATATGAAGCAGGTTATCGAGCTCAGCACCTATCCTGTAAATATCAATAATAACAGACGGATTTTGGGTATCGCACGTGATGTTACGGCGCAAAAAGACTATGAGCTAGAGATTATTTCTGAACGAAACAAAGCCAGGCAATATCTCGATATTGCAGGCACAATAATTATTGGCTTTAATCGTGATTTTACGGTAAGAATAATTAACCAGGCAGGGTGCCTGATGGTGGGAAAAGAAAAAGAAGAAATTATTGGCAAAGACTGGCAGGTTTTGCTGCCATCAAGTATAGAAAGAGAAGCTATTCAAAACTTCCTAAAACAGGCATTCGATACCAATAGCATTCCTCAAGAAGCAATTGAGGCAAAACTAGCTGTAAATGAAGGTAAAACCCATTACATTTGATGGAAAAATAACCTCCTTTTCGATGAAAATGGTGAAGTAAACGGTATTTTGTCTTCAGGACTTAATATTACAGAGTTAAAACATGCACAAAACCTGCTAACTGATAAAGAACATAAAACTTCCAAGTTGAACCAACTTTCGCAATTGGCGTTGCAAATGGAAGATAAAAAAAATGGCTGGATAAGGTTGAGCGAAAAACTTCAGGAATTGATACAATGTGATGTAGTATATATTACTACCTGGGACGAAAACGCACAAAAAGCCATTCCACTTGCTGCCCCGGCAGATTTATATGATTATTACACTAGTGGGCATTTAAAACCCACTGATTCTTAACTGTTTAACTAATTGTTCTTT
>CAZOEV010000328.1:0-3978 GCA_964578915.1 uncultured Lentimicrobiaceae bacterium | reverse complement strand
GAAAAGCTATCTGCTTTTTCAAATCGGCGAACTTATTCTTGAAAATAACTCACAAGCCAATATTATTTACATCAATATGGAGCTAGCTGAGTTCGATTTTATTCGCAACCACAGCGACTTACTTGCTTATGTTGAAACCCGCCTCACCGGTGAACAGGATTATTTGTTTGTGGATGAGATACAGGATATCACCCAATTTGAGAAAGCGCTGCGCAGTCTGTTAGCCCGCGGCGGTATTGATATTTATTGCACCGGTAGCAATGCCGAACTATTGTCTGGTGACATTGCCGGCTATTTGAGTGGCAGATCTATCGAAGTTGAAGTTTACAGTCTGAGTTATTCCGAATTTCTCCTTTTTCACAAATTAGAGGAGACAGGCGAAGCCTTTCTGAAATACCTGCGCTACGGTGGCTTGCCTTATTTGATACATCTGAGCCTTGAAGATTCCATTATTTTTGATTATCTCAAAAATATTTATGCTAGTATTCTATACAAAGATGTGGTAAACCGTTACAATGTGCGAAACATGCGTTTCCTTGAACAGCTTGTCAGATTTCTTGCCGACAATACCGGCAGAATTTTTTCGGCCAAGCGCATCAGCGATTACCTGAAATCGCAGCGGACTAATATCTCTGTCCAAGTTGTGCTAAACTATCTTGACTATCTCGTAAAAAGTTATATGATTTTTAGCATTGGTCGAACAGATATTAAAGGCCGAAAAATATTTGAAACAGGCGAAAAATACTATTTTGAAGATATTGGACTTCGTAATGCCATCATTGGATTCAGACAGGCTGATATTTCGCAAATCCTGGAGAATATTGTTTTCAAAAACCTGCTAATTATGGGTTATCAGGTGACTGTTGGTAGCTATGACGATTTTGAGATCGATTTTGTGGCAGAAAAGCTCAACGAGAAAAAATACATTCAGGTGACCTATACTATGAAAGATGAAAAAACTATTCGAAGAGAAACTGAAACCCTGCTCAAAATAAAAGATAATTATCCAAAGTATATTATCAGCATGGACGATCTACCTGTTTCAAATATCGAAGGAATTATCCAGATGAATGTCCGAGCGTTTTTAATGGATAGGGATTTATAAGGTTTGAAGGGGGGAAGGAATTAGTGAAAAGATAAAAGTGTTCTAATTCTGATTAATAGCTGGTTTGCAACAATAATAAAAAAAGCCGCTGAAACAAATGTTCCAGCGGCTTTTTTATGGAAATAAAATTTACCAACTTGTTAAGGCTATACCCACCGAAAACGGATAGAGTTCAGGGCCTTTGTCTTTGATAAACAAACTCGTCAAAGAATAATTGGCATACAGATTTACAATGCCCCATCCCATGCGAACCCCGGCGTCAAGCTTAAAAGGACGCATATAAAAACTGTCGAAATCTTTTACAATATTACGGTTTGAGTTGCCCGGACTTTGCAGACTCACTGGTAATAAATTTCCTGTTTCAGGATCACGTAGGTTAAATGCTTTGTTGGCATCGTTATAATAGATTTTGCTGTGGGTGCTAATACGCCAGCCAACCACAACGCCTGCAGCAAAGTGCATTTTTTCCTTTGTTTTGGTTCCTTTCGTCTGCACCTCAAAAAACAAAGGAAGTGTGAGGTAAAGGTTGGTCAGTTTGCTTTTGCGCACCGAAACACCTTCAACAAAATAGCCTTTAAACACTGCTGAATCACCTGTTACCATTACCGGTTTCGAAAAACGGTAGTTATTCCACGAAAGGCCTAATCCGCTGAACATTCCAAAAGTTCCCGATTTATTGAGTTTGATATTTTGCTCGTAAAAGTTGAGGTTTACGTTGATGCTTTTTTCCATACGCAAATCAAGGTATTCCTGGCCTTTTGGATAACTCATATTGAAATCAGGAGTTAAAAGTCCGTTTAAACCTATTTCAAAACCAGACCAATGACCATTAAAACGGTGTTTTTTTACGCGTCTGATATTTACATTTCCGCGGTCGTCAACAACGATTGTTCGGTTGCCGATAATTATTTTAGTAGAATCATTTTCAATAACTTTCACCTTCACATTACCCACATTAACACTTACGGTATCGCCTTGGCGTGAAGAATATCCTTGATTTACACTTACAATTTCTTCATTTTTTTCCAATGAAGCTGGCGTTTTGTCGTAAGTTACTTTTGCAACGCCACTTGTGTCAAGATAAAGCGCATCTTCTGCCCACACTTTTGCTTCTGAAGCTCCACTACCTTTTACGCTTGTTTTGTCTGTCTTCAATTCGCCAGCTTGCATCTTGGAAGCCCCACTGAGACTGGCTTTGTGATTTGCTGCATAGCCTTTGATTGTGAGTCTGGCTGCTCCCGAAAGATTCGTTACCAATTCATCCACATCAACCACAAAGTCTAATGAGCCTGAACCACTTGCTTTCAGCGAAATTTTTTCGCCCTGAAAACTGGTTGGGCTGCTTATACTTGACGCGCCTGAGGCATCAACGCTTTGTAAGCTGGCTGTGGTTACTGTGGCCTTTAATATTGTTGACGACCTTATGTGAAGCGTTGAAAGTGTTAAAACACCATTGACTTCTTTCACTTCGATATGGTCAAACAGGTTTTCGTCCGTTTCCACGAAAACGCTGCTTTCATCACTCTGGATAACGTTGACTTGGAAGTTTCCGCTAGCTTTGATACTGGTTATTTCGCCAGTTTCAAAAGTTCTGGTGCTTATATTTCCATCGCCTGTGTATTGCGCAATAGTGGCAAAAGGCATAGCAATAAATAGGGCTAAAAAAAGTTTGATAAGGGTAAATTGTGTTTTCATTATATTGATTTTTATTGGGTTCATTTTTTTTAACTGTTTGTGCTTAAGACGGCATCATTTCGCAGAAAGTTACAATGTTTTTGAAAAATATTAGATTTATGGATAGTTCTGAAAAAGAAAATGCCCTATTCTACGCCACTTAGAGAGTTCATAAACATAAATTCTATTACAATGTCTGCTGCCAAATTCACCGACTAAGAAAGTTAAAATTCACTTACATTTGCACTTCAAAAGACTTACAGCATTGAAAAAAATCTATGCCTTTACGTTAAAATCTTACCTGGGGCCTTTTGTCCTTACCTTTTTTATCGCCCTGTTTATCTTGCTGATGCAGTTTCTGTGGAAATACATCGACGATTTGGTGGGTAAAGGCCTGGAAGCCGATGTGGTGGCGCAATTACTATTCTATGCTTCGGCCACTTTTGTGCCCTTGGCCTTGCCACTTGCAATCTTACTATCTTCACTAATGACCTTTGGAAATCTGGGCGAACACTACGAGCTCGTTGCCATGAAAGCTGCCGGTGTCTCTATCTGGACAATAATGCGACCGCTAGTGGTTTTGTCAATTGGCATAAGCATTACAGCGTTTTTGTTCTCTAATTATGTGCAGCCTTTTGCCAATCTTAAATTCCAGTCCTTATTATATGATGTGCGTCAGCAAAAACTTGCTTTTGATATTAGTGAAGGAGTGTTTTATCACGGCATCGAGAATTATGTGATCCGCATTGGCGAAAAAGAGCGCGATGGACGAACCATTCACGATGTAAAGATTTACGACCACAGCGACCGTCTTGGAAATATTAAAGTTACCACAGCCAGATCAGGCTATATGGAGCTTAGCCCGAATCAGGAATATATTATTTTCACACTTTTCGATGGTTTTTCTTATACCGATATCGTCTCAACACGTAACTACCGCGATAATCGTCCTTTCGATCGCATGGCTTTTACCGAACAACGGATTCGATTCGACCTGTCGGAATTTAACCTCAATCGCACCCAGGAAGAGCTGTTCAAAAGCCATTATACAATGTTAAATGTTCGGCAGCTCGACTTTTTTATCGATTCGCTCGAAAACCGTTTTGACGAACGAAAAGACCGATATAAAGTGAATTTTAGTCGCCGTTTCCAAAATTTAACAACTATCGACACTAATTTAAAAGTTGATAAACTGAATT
>CAZOEV010000327.1:0-3981 GCA_964578915.1 uncultured Lentimicrobiaceae bacterium | reverse complement strand
GAAGCATGGTAGCCCCTTCCGGAACACAAGCTGACTTAGCATTTACCATTAATAATATGGAAGATTTTGTTGGATTTCAGTTTGACCTCAGTCTCCCATCGCCTTTAAGCTATGTGGCCGGTTCTGTCAGCCTGACTGCAAGTCGCATTACAGATCACCAAGCCAGCGTAAATATGATCAACAGCTCGACCTTGAGGGTTATTGGTTTTTCGCCGTCAAATACACCATTTTTAGGAGATGACGGTTCTATTGTTCAGCTTAGTTTTGAAGTAGATGGAACAGGAGGATGGTATCCACTTAATATTAATAGTGTGATCATTGGCGATTTGAATGGAGATAATGTGGTTTCGGCCTCCACAAATGGATCACTAACAATAACCGCCCCGGATATACACGCCAACAGCAGTTTATCTTTTGGTGATGTAGCTGTGAATGAAATTGGTAACTCGGAAATCACTATTTACAATTACGGACAAGAAGCACTGATTATAAACGCCATCAACTTCACAAATCCTGTTTTTTCAAACTTAACAAGTCTGCCTATTACTATTCAAAGCTATGAAAACACACAACTGCAGCTAAAATATGATCCTACCCAAACCGGCCAAAGTACAGGAACAATGCGTATCTATTCTAATGATCCTGACGAAAACCCATTTAGCGTAAGTTTATCCGCCAATGCATATAGCCCTAATTATCTAACAGTACAAGATCTTACAGCTAGTCCGGGAACTCAGGCTACGCTTGCAATTAGTGCTGAGAACTATGAGGATTTTGTGGGTTTTCAATTTGATCTCACGCTTCCCGAAAAGGCTACCTATGTGCCAGGAAGTGCACTGCTGGCGGCAGATCGCAAACAGGATCACACATTATCTGTTAGTCAGTTGGAAAACGGATCGCTTCGCTTTTTGTGTTTCTCAATGAATCAATTGGCGTTTATAGGCAACGAAGGAACTTTGGTGCAGCTGGCTGTTGCCATTGACGAAACGATGGACGAAGGTAACTATCAAATAAGCATGGCGAATGCTTTTCTTGGTAACAACGCATCTTCTAATATTTTATATGCTGCGAATAATGGCACATTGGAAATAGTCGCTCAACAACAACTTGCAATAGCGGTATTGCTTGAAGGCCCTTTTGATGGCACTGACGCTATGAATGCCTCCTTAAATAATACTGGACTTTTACCCCTTATGCAACCTTATAACATTGCCCCATGGAATTATTCAGGTATTGAACAGGCCGTTTCATTGGGTGCAGATATTGTTGACTGGATACTGGTTGAGCTCCGTGATGCCGTTGCCCCTGAAAACGCCACCTCAGCGACAATAGTAGAAGGCTGGCCAAAAGCAATGTTCCTCAAAAATGATGGCAGCATTGTCGATCTTAATGGCAATACGCCTTCAATTGCCAGCCCTTCTGCAAACAATAACCTTTACCTCGTCATCCGACACCGCAACCACCTCGATGTAATGAGCAGTGCGCCATTGGTTCTCGTGGGTAACACCTACAGCTATGACTTCACAGATGACATCTCAAAAGCTTACGGAGGTGTAGCCGGTTACAAAGCCATTGGCAATGGAAAATATGGCATGGTGGCTGGGGATATTGATGCCGATGGAGCTGTCTTTACCTCCGACTTCAACCTCTGGGCTATCAACTTCGGGAATACCACCATCTACCTGCCCGCCGATGTGGACATGGACGGACAGGTGTTCACTTCTGACTTTAATAAATGGGCTATAAACTTCGGCACTAATAATCCAAACAGAGAAAATCAATTTATTTACAAAAGTCAGGTGCCAAAATGACACTTCAATTAACTCAAAAATAAAAATCCATGAAAAAATTCAAACTTTTAATTTTAACGCTATCTTTGAATGGTATATCCTTTTCAGAATCGCAAATAATCTGAATGTTTGCTAATTGATAAATAAAAATGTGATCTTAACCTATAATACTTTACAAATGAAAAAAAAATACGGTTTATTAATCCTTTTCGGATTTATATTTCTCTTTAGCAAAGCACAAGAACCTCAGCTTTCATTTAGATATGCTAATCCAAAAATTGAACATCTTGATGGGAGCGGAAGCTATTTGATCTTTGATGTTCAAGTAAAAGCTGATCAGTCAGGATATTATTTTTATTCAGGTGGATTGGCAATGGAATATAATGAAAACGCTTTTGATGTATCAGAAATATATGTTACTAAAGGCCCACTACTGGAAGGCACTTTTCAACAAGGGCCAACTCAAGCCCCTAAATATAATGCGCCATCATCTACATTACTTTCAGGAAGGATTAATGTACCTATTACCCTACCGACTAACAATATTAATCCAAATCCAGCTGTACCATCATCAAGATTTAATGAAGTACCTACAGAATGGATATCACTTGTAAACATTTGGATTAAGATTGATAATCAATCTGAGATGGCAGGGATTTATTTCTATGAAACCTTGATGAATGGACAGCAATTCCATACCGGAAACCCAAATGCTGTTGCCTTTCAATCACCAAACATCTATGAAAGTCCAACTTTAGAATATTTAAACCTTAGTAGAATTTATACAACATTTAGTGGCTGGACCCAATATGGCGGGACAACTAACTGGTCTGAATCCGTCAACACCACCATCTTTGATGGCAATGCAACTATTACTCAAACCAATAACACCGCTGCATTGGCTAAAAACCTCAATATTATGGATGGAGCGAACCTCACTATTGAAGCCAATAAATGGCTCACGGTTGCTGGCACACTCAATTCTCAGGCTACGGAGGCTCTCATCATAAACGATGGTGGTTCTCTGATTCACAATTCATCCCTAGTGAATGCAACACTAAAACGTAACATTACAGGAGGTAGTCTTAACCCAACAACACACCGCTATCATCTGGTTTCTGTGCCAATGGCCACCAATAGCGTATTTAATGCTGGCGACATATTCATGGACATTCATCTGTGGGAATTAAATGCATTAAGTCAGGACTGGTCAAAAATATCAGACGTCAACTATCCTATCAACAATCAGGAGGGCTATCTCATTTGGTACGACCAGCCATCTCACACACTTGAAATAGCAGGCATGCTGAATGGTGGAGACTACAATCTACCAGCAAAAACCTTAGGACTCCATACTGACGGACAATCCTATAGACTTTTGCCAAACCCCTATCCCTCAGCTATAGAATGGAGCACTCCAACGGGCTATGATGCTGCGGTGTATTTTTATAATGGAGCAACTGGTAATTATCAGACTTTTGCTGACGGAGTCCCTTCCCCTGCAATTGTACCTTCAGGTCAGTCATTCTTTGTTAAAAAATCAGCTCCGGGAGGTAATGCCAATGCAATTACCATAAGCAATAGCAGCCGGCTTCATAACAATCAAGCTCTTTACAAATCTACAAACGCAGTATCAAATCTATTGCAAATTAAGGTCAACTCTGAAATATCAGAGGATAATGCTTACATCCGTTTTCACGAAGAGGCTACCAATTTATTTGACTCTGATAAAGATGCACGAAAACTAAACGGATTTGGCGATGCTCCTCAACTTTATTCTTCCATGGATGGAATAAATTATGCAATCAACACCCTGGAGATGACAAACGAACCCATTACTGTTCCATTACATTTCACAATGTCTATGGATGGAATGGTAAATATGGAGATAGCTGGTCTGGAAAGCTTCACACAGGAAGGATCTGTTTTTCTGGAAGATTTATACCTAAACGAAATGATTGATGTCACCGAACAATCTGTTTATAGCTTCCTGCATCAGCAAAACATACCCGCTGACCGATTCAAACTACACTTCAACGGTATGGTGGGAACGGAAGCAATAGCTGGCGAAGCCATTAAAATGTATTCCATTGATAAACAAATTTATATCCATCTCCCTTCAGGCGATTTAAGCAACGCAACTGTGGAAATTTTTGACCAAATGGGCAGAAATGTTTATCATCAAATTCAT
>CAZOEV010000326.1:0-3995 GCA_964578915.1 uncultured Lentimicrobiaceae bacterium | reverse complement strand
GGTTATTGATCTCCCGCGTGAAACAACCGATTATTGCCCAGCTGGTGGTGGTGGTGATGAGTATATCTCACAAGTTGAAATTGGCAGTATTAATAACGCCTCCGGCGAAGACGGCTATACAGATTATACCGAAACCATGTCAACCGAAGTGCGCTCCGGCGAGCCTATGCAACTTACAGTAACTAATGGAAACCCTTACGGCAGCGACCAGTGTGGTGTTTGGATTGACTGGGATCAAAATGGTGTTTTTGACGATGATCCGATCATTGTTTCAGGCACTCCCGGTGATGGCCCTTATACTGCCATGATTGAGCCACCTGTTGGATCGCCCTCCGGCGAAACACGGATGCGTGTACGTGTTACTTATACAGGAGAAGTTGACCCATGCGGAACAACTACTTACGGAGAAGTAGAAGATTATACACTCAATGTGATTAGCTGGTTGAACTATTCTCCGAATAATGGAACTATTTTAGCCGGACAATCAGACACCATTACTATTGGCTTTAATGCACAAGATGTTGAGTTGGGTGATTATTATGCACAACTAAAAATCTCAAATAACGATCCTGACAATGCATTGATTGAAGTGCCAATTCATCTGAAAGTTGCTGATATTACAGTTGTTGCCGAAGCAAATCCTGCCGAAATCTGCGAAGGCGAAAGCAGCACACTATTCGTGGAAGCAACAGGACAAGGCGAAACTTTTACTTACTTCTGGACTACTTCTGAAGGCGATGTAATAGCTGAAGCACAGGAAGCTTTAGTGAGCCCAACCGAAACCAGCATGTATTTGCCTTATGCTATCGTCGATAATGATACAATTGCAGGCGCAGCTGTTAATGTAGTGGTTTACGCGCTTCCACAACCTGATTTAGGCGAGGCCCAAACCGCCTGCGGAAATAATCTTATACTCCTTGATGCCAATACTGAAGGTGCTAGCTTTGAATGGAGCAATGGTGCAACTACCAGCAGCATAGAAGCTTCTGCCGAAGATTTTGGTTTTGGAACATCTGAAATCTGGGTGAAAGTAATCTCAGAAAATGGCTGCGAAAACGCCGATACCGTGATGGTAACTTTTGGTGAAATACCTGAAGTTAACCTGGGCGAAAGTCAAGCGCTTTGTAATAATGCTTCTGTAAGTTTCGATGCTACTGTAGACGGTGCAAGCTATGTATGGTCAACAGGTCAAACAACGGCTGATATTACTATTGAAGGTGCTGAGCTTGGTCTTGGAACACACGAAATTTGGGTTGAAGTTACATCCGCTTTAGGCTGTGTAAATAGCGATACGCTCGAAGTTACAGTAAATGATGTTCCGCCAACCGTTTCGCTAGGCGAAAACCAGGCTCTTTGTGGAAGCGAACAATACACATTGGATGCTGCTGTTGAAGGCTTTACCTACAATTGGTCGAATGGTGCAAACACACAAGTAATCGTGGTGGATACCGCTGGATACGGCTACGGTATCCAAACTGTTTGGGTTGAACTCATCAGTGAAAACAACTGCACAAGCCGCTCTGATGAAGTGCTAATTGAGTTTATCAATTGCACAGGCATCAATGAGGCAACTGCCATTAAACTTGCGGTTTATCCTAACCCAGGCGATGGTGTTTTCTATTTGGATATGCAATCGGCTGACAACCAAAAAGTGCAACTCAATGTATTTGATGCACAAGGTGTTAATGTATATTCAACAACTGAACTGCAAACCAATACGGGTAAATGGAAACTGGAATTAAGTCATCTGCCTGCAGGTGTTTATCACTTAATTATTGACGGGAAATCACGTGTTGACCGCAAATTGATTATTAGGTAGTCTTAATAATCAACTTTAGACATAAAAACGGTATTGTAATATAATTGCAATACCGTTTTTTTATTGACCAAAACGCCGATTTTTTCTAAGAAGTACCACTTCTTTTCTTACTGTTTTCCCGTAGTTTAGCTATCTTTGCCGAAATTTTTTGACTATGAGCATGATTTTGAGTGAGCAGGAACAACAGCGTCGGCAATCACTGGCCGAAATCTATAAAATGGGCATCAACCCCTATCCACCAGAGGCCTTTGAGGTAAGCACTTCTACAGTTGAGATTCTGGAGAAATTTGAGCAAAACCCGGAGCTGTTCAAGCAGGTGAGCATTGCCGGACGCATTATGAGCCGCCGCATTATGGGCGCAGCCTCTTTTGTGGAGCTTCAGGACAGTGCTGGACGCATCCAACTATATATAAAACGCGACGATTTGTGCCCCGATGAGGATAAAAGTTTCTACAATATTATCTTTAAACGCCACCTTGATATTGGCGATATTATTGGCGTGGAAGGTTTTGTGTTTGTAACACAGATGGGCGAAATTACCATTCACGTAACTTCACTTAAAATACTGAGCAAATCGCTGCGGCCACTTCCCATCGTAAAGGAAAAAGACGGCAAACTTTACGATGCTTTCACCGATCCGGAGCAGCGTTACCGTATGCGTTATGTGGATTTGATTGTGAATGAAACCGTGAAAGACACTTTTGTGAAACGCACCAAAGTGATCAACAGCATGCGTAACTTCTTTAACGGATTTGATTACCTCGAAGTGGAAACGCCCATTTTGCAACCCATTCCGGGAGGCGCCGCTGCCAGGCCATTTATTACCCATCATAACGCGCTCGATATGCCGCTTTATTTGCGCATTGCCAATGAGCTTTACCTGAAACGCCTTATCGTTGGCGGTTTTGATGGGGTTTATGAGTTTTCCAAAGACTTCCGCAACGAAGGCATGGACCGCACACACAATCCTGAGTTTACTGTTTTGGAAATTTATGTTGCCTACAAAGATTACCGCTGGATGATGGATTTCACAGAAACCATGATCAAGCGTGTTGTGGATGAAACCGTCGGCAAAAAAACCGTAAAAGTTGGCGAGCGCGAAATAGATTTTGAACCTGTTTTTGCACGTGTGCCTATCCTCGAAGCTATTAAAATCCATACCGGTTTTGATGTGTTGGGAATGGACGAAGTGGCCTTGCGCGATGTGTGTAAAAAACTGGATATCGACATAGAAGAAAGTATGGGCAAAGGAAAACTTATCGACGAGATTTTTGGCGAAAAATGTGAGTCACACTATATTAAACCCACTTTTATCATCGATTATCCAGTTGAGATGTCGCCACTTTCTAAGCGCCACCGCGATAACCCAGATCTGACAGAGCGTTTTGAGTTGCTCATCAACGGCAAAGAAATCGCCAACGCTTATACCGAGCTTAATGATCCGATTGATCAACGCAAGCGCTTTGAAGACCAGATGCAGCTTTCCGAGCGCGGCGACAACGAAGCCATGTTTATCGATCAGGACTTTTTACGCGCGTTGGAATACGGCATGCCGCCCACTTCTGGGATGGGAATTGGTATTGACCGCCTGGTGATGCTGCTTACCGGCCAAACCAGCATTCAGGAAGTGCTGTTTTTTCCGCAGATGCGTCCCGAAAAAGTGCAGAAACAGCTTGATGTCAAAGATTTGCTTAAATACACTATTCCGCAAGCCTGGGCCGAGCTTATACTCCAGGCAGGCTACCAAAACCTGAATGCCATCCGCGAAGAAAAAGCAACCGCACTTTTGCAAAAGCTAAATGGTTTGCGCAAAAAAAATAAGCTAAGCATTGACGCCCTTCAACTTGAGGAGGTGGAACGCTGGTTAGCCAGCTTAAATGAATAAAGTAAATCACAGGGGTTATGAACAGTTTAATGTTTATAACCCCTTTGTTTTTAAACGATTTAAAACTGATTTTTTTCTTTAATTTAGCCCGTTAAGCACCAGAATAACCAACATTTTTGAATTCAATACGCCAGAAACCATGAAAGAAGTATATCGCAAACTCCGCTATCTGGTTTTGATATTTTTTGTAACAGCCTTAATATCAAACTATTCAATTGCCCAAACAACTTATGCTAAACAGTCTGGCAGAACCGAATCTCGCCCTGAGAAATCATCACAGAGAGTACCGGC
>CAZOEV010000325.1:0-4012 GCA_964578915.1 uncultured Lentimicrobiaceae bacterium | reverse complement strand
CACCCTGACGCAAAAAAAAAAGACCGGCCAACTTTTTAATTGACCGGTCTTTATATTCAGCTATAGAATTTATTTCTTTTTGCTTTTAGGAGCTAAAGCAGCTTTTTCAGCGGCATCTTTTTCCTGTTTGGGTCCTTTAAGGAGATCGAATACCAGCGGACTAGCGTTAAATACAGAAGAATAAGTACCTATTAGAATACCAACCAATAGGGCAAATACAAATCCGCGAATAACTTCGCCACCAAACAATGCAATCACGATAAGCACCAATGCAGTAGTTCCAGAGGTATTTACCGTACGCATCAAAGTGCTGTTGAGACCATCGTTGATATTGATGCGAAGCAGTTTTTTAGGATGCAGGGTTACGTTTTCACGGATACGGTCAAATATGATAACAGTATCATTGATCGAATATCCAATGATGGTAAGGATTGCCGCGATAAATGCTTGGTCAATCTCCATGCTAAATGGCAGGATATTGTAGAAGAGTGAGAAAATACCCAGCACAATAATTGTATCATGGAACAAGGCTACAATACCAGCAAGACCATATTGCCATTTTCTGAATCGGATAGCGATATAGGCAAAGATGATAAACAAGGAGATAATAATAGCTGTTATCGCTTTGTTTCTAATATCATCAGCAATAGTTGGTCCTACTTTTTGTGAACTCAAGATGCCAATAAATTTATCATCGGCTTCTTGGTCTGAGGTGAAATCATCGTAGGTAATATCACTAGCATAGAATTGTGAAAGACTTGTAAATAGCATGTTTTGGATGATAGAGTCAACCTCTTTGCCTTCATTCTCGATCATAAACTTGGTCGTGATTTTCACCTGACGTGATGGGCCAAAAGTTTTCACCTCGGGAGTAGCTTCTGTAAACTGTATATCCAGTGCGTCTCTGATATCCTTAACGGTAACATCCTGATCAAAACGAACCAAAAAAGTACGTCCACCAGTGAAATCTACACCGTAGTTAAGTCCGCGGAAAGTAAGCGATCCAAGGCTAATCACAATCAACGCTATGGATATAATATAAGCTTTCTTCCGCATTCCCAAGAAGTTGATTTTTGTGTTAACCAAGAAGTTACGGGTTGCTTTGGTATCGAAGGTCACTTTTTTATTGTTATCGAGCAGATAAATGAATACCATTCTCGAAATAAAGATCGAGGTGAACAAGGAGGTGAGCAAACCAATAATAAGCGTGGTAGCAAAACCTTGAACTGGGCCTGTTCCGAAAGTATAAAGTACAATACCAGTTAACAGCGTGGTTACGTTACCATCAATAATAGCGGAATACGCATTTTTATACCCATCGGTGATGGCCAGTCTGATTCCTTTTCCTGCCCTGATTTCTTCTTTGATACGTTCGTAAATAATTACGTTGGCATCCACGGCCATACCTAAGGTAAGCACGATACCTGCGATACCAGGAAGTGTTAAAACAGCTCCTAAAGACGCCAGCACACCTAAAAGGAAGAAGATGTTTGTGAACAGCGCAATGTCTGCAACAATACCACCTCTATTATAGAATAAGGCCATGTATATTAATACGAGTCCAAAGGCCAAAATAAATGACCATAAACCGGCACTTACCGCTTCGCGACCTAATGAAGGACCAACTACGGCTTCTTCCATAATACGAGAAGGAGCAGGAAGCTTACCTGCTTTTAAAATATTTGCAAGGTCTTGGGCTTCAGTAATACTCATATCTCCTCCTGAAATAGATGACCTACCGTTAGGAATTTCATCATTAACAACAGGATAGGAATAAACATAGTCATCAAGAACAATAGCAACTTGGCGGCCAATGTTTTCGCCAGTGAGGCGTTTCCAGCTTTTGGCACCTTCGCTATTCATTTGAATAGTAACTTCTACGCGACCATTTTGGTCATAATCTTGACGGGCATCAACAATAACATCACCACCCAGGGCAGCTTTATTATCACGTGAAGCTTTCAGGGCAACCAATTCCATTAATTCTGTTTCACCGGCAGCGCGTGGCTTGATTGTCCAAGCTAAATGCATATTGCGTGGGAAAATAGATTTCACACGTTTAAGCATATTATTGATGCGGGCTGTGTCTTTTACTGCAGCTGTACCAACGCGGGCTGTGTTTCCAGGGAAAAACTGACCTGATTCGTTTTGAACATAAGAAGGCATCAAGAAGGCATACAGCGGGTTTTGGGCTGCATACTCTTCAAATGAAGCATCATCCATTTCATCGGTATTGTCTGCCAGCTGATCCATTAATGAAGTGGTATCTGCTGTTTCATTTTCCAAGCCTTCTTCTACTAGTGTTGCGTCGTCTGCTGCTTGCTCAGTGGCCTCATCAGCCTGTGCTTCATCAGTTTCAGAAACGGCCTCATCAGTAGTTTGATCGGCAGTGCCCTGAATTTCAGCAAGACGCTGGTTGGCTTCATCAAAAAAGCCATAAAGATCGGAGAAATTATAGGTTTCCCAGAACTCAAGCTGCGCAGTTCCTTGAAGGAGTTTACGCACGCGTTTTGGATCTTTTATACCAGGCAATTCAACCAGAATGCGGCCAGAAGTGGCTAGCTTTTGGATGTTGGGCTGGGTAACGCCAAAACGGTCGATACGTGTGCGCAGGATTTGAAATGAGCGATCAATAGCACCTTCAGCCTCTGTTCTGATCACTGCAAGCACTTCATCATTAGTAGAGTTTACAGTGATTCCTTTGTCTTTAAATTCAAAAAGGAAAATCGATGCCAAACTTGCGTTAGGATCTATTTCATTGAATGACTCGCCAAATAACGTTACGAAATCCTGTTGGCTGTTGCGCTGTTTCTCTTTCGCCATCTGCATGGCTTGCACAAACACTTCGTCCTGACTTTCGCCTGACAAGGCTTGGATGATATCACTAACAGATACCTCCAACACAACGTTCATTCCACCTTTTAGGTCGAGTCCTAGATTGATTTCGCGCTCTTTTACATCTCTGAAGGTGTACTTGTCTATCAGGATGTTATAAACTACCTGATTATCCATGGAGTCCAGATAATACGTTTGGCGCGCTTTTGTGATCGAATCGAGATAATGACCGAACATCAATTCATCTCCTTGCGCAAGCTCATTTGCCAATTTTTCTGTTACATTGCTAGTGGCATACGCTTTAGCATCATTCTCAATTTTTTGACTTACAAATGTGAATGAAAGCTGATAAAGTGATACGATAGCAAAGGCGATGGCAAATACCTTGATTGCTCCTTTGTTCTGCATTTGAATTGTGAATTAAATTAACTTCTTTCTACTCTCTTGAATATTTTTAGAGGGTGCAAAATTAGAATAATATTTGACAACTCCCAACAATTCAACAGATAAAACATTAGGCCTTAGCTCTTGATGTTTTGGATGATTTATTTTTGTGTGATTATATAGTTAAAAAGCAGTAAATCAATGGCTAAAAAGAATATAAAAATAATCGCATTAATATTTGAGCCACTTCCAGAGCTCCTTATAGCTTACTTTTTTTCCATACATTAATATCCCGGTGCGATAAATTTTTCCTGCAAACCAGGTTGTGAATAAAAATCCTGCAACCAATAAGGACATCGAAAGAATCAATTCGCCGTAGGGCACGCCAAATGGAATACGCACCATCATTACCACAGGAGATGTTAATGGTATAATCGAAAGCCAGAAAGCCAAAGCCCCGTCAGGATTATTAACAACGAAATTGCTGATTACCAGCCCCAATATTAATGGTAATGAAACCGGTAGCATAAATTGTTGGGTGTCGGCTTCGTTGTCAACTGCTGATCCAATGGCGGCAAAAAGTGCACCGTAGAGCAAATATCCGCCCAAAAAGTAAAACAGAAAACTGCCAATAATTACCTTAAAGTTGATGGCATCTACCACTTCAAAAACTTGTGCAACAGCATTTTGATCCAAGCCTTCCATGGCTGGATTAGTCTGTTGCATCATTGTACTAGCACCCATTTGAGCCTGAGCCATTTCGCCCGGATTATAAATAAGTATAAAAGCGCCG
>CAZOEV010000324.1:0-4015 GCA_964578915.1 uncultured Lentimicrobiaceae bacterium | reverse complement strand
GGCATTATACGGCGCTTAGGGCGTGTTTTTGCCACTGATTACCACTAACTGCGCTGTTTTAGGTGTGGCCATTTTAACGATACAAAAGGATTTTACCCTGATGGAAGGCGTGGTTTATGCCATTGCCAATGCCGGAGGTTTTGCCTTGGCGATGGTTATTTTTGCCGGCTTGCGCGAACACCTCGAGCTGATGGAAGTTCCTTCGGGAATGCGCGGTGTGCCAATTGCACTCGTAACAGCTGGTATTTTAGCCTTGGCTTTTATGGGTTTCACAGGGATTGTTTAAAGGCGATTTAAACTGCCTTAATTCTGGTTTATTTTACTGATTTTTTTGAGGTGACAAAGCTGTTTGATGATTTCGCCAATTAGGCCACCTTTTTTACTAAGCATTATGTTTGATGAATTCTGCAAATTTCCAATACAATTAAATTCCTGAATTCGTTGGGGGTTTTGAAATGTTTTCTATGTTTGAGGTGCAGTTAGAAACAACCTGGCAAATGTGAAATACACTGGTTTTATAGGATATTGACTCCCAACCATATTGTCAGGTGGTAAGCCTGAATTTTGAGTAGAATTGCAGGGTAATTCAGAAGAAAGTAATAGGCACATATTTTAAATAAATGCCAAATATCAGTACTTTTGTTATAGAATATCCATACATACTATGACAAATTCAGAGATACTACTTTACCAAACCGAAGACGGACAAACAAAAATTGATGTACGTTTGGAAGAAGAAACAGTTTGGCTTTCGCAGGCGCAAATGGGCAAGCTATTTCAAAAAGAACGTT
Source organism: uncultured Lentimicrobiaceae bacterium (assembly GCA_964578915.1). GTDB lineage: Bacteria > Bacteroidota > Bacteroidia > Bacteroidales > F082 > UBA5536. The sequence continues at coordinate 3,224 of CAZOEV010000324.1, read as the reverse complement.
CAGTAATTACAAAACATATAAATAACATTTTTAGCGAAGGCGAATTGGAAGAAAAAGTGGTATGTGCAAATTTTGCACATACCACTCAACATGGCGCTATCAAAGGAAAAAATCAGATCAAAAACATCAAGCTTTTCAATTTGGATGTAGTTATTTCGGTTGGTTACAGGGTAAAAAGTCATCAGGGAACAAAATTCCGCCAGTGGGCAACAGCACGTTTAAAAGAATACATTGTGAAAGGCTTTACAATGAATGATGACTTGTTGAAGCAGGCGGGTGGCGGTAATTATTTCGATGAACTTTTGGCTCGAATCAGAGATATTCGTTCGTCAGAAAAGGTTTTTTGGCGCAAGGTTTTAGATATTTATTCAATAAGTAGGGCTTGCTGAAAAAGTCTGATGCATACCATATTAGAGGCGGCAAAGCGCAGCTGTATTAGCATACTGCAAGCTGAAGCCAACAAAGAAGATGGTGTGCAGCAGACTAATCAAACTTTGCGTTTGCAAGATCACAAGGAAATCTCTTTCAAAGTGCAGGCTTTTTTCTATTCAATCCGCATAATCCATGCAGTTTAAATCTGGAAATTGTGAGTTAAAAAACTGGTAACCAATAGGCTTGATGTTTTTCAGCAGGCCCTAAGTATAGATTACGACCCATCCTTGGAAATGTCGGTCATGTTTTTTAAAACGGTTCAAAATAAAATGCACTGGGCAGCACACGGAAAAACCGCTGCTGAGGTTATTTTTCAAAGGGTTGATTCAAGCTTGCCCAATCTTGGACTTAGTAATTTTAGGGGAACAAAACCAACAAAACAGGAAACTGAAATCGCGAAAAACTATCTTTCGGAATCCGAGTTGAATATTTTAAACCGGATTGTAACAGCATTCCTCGAAATTGCAGAAATTCAAGCACTCAACCAAACTCCAATGTATATGAAAGATTGGATTGAACAGCTGGATGATTTCTTGAAAATGACAAAAAAAGAAGTCTTAAATAATGCAGGAACTATAAGCCATCAACAAGCTTTAGAAAAAGCTCATTCAGAATATGAGATATATAAAGAACTTAAGCAGAATGAATCATCGGAAGTTGAAAAACACTTTTTAAAACAAATAAGTGATACAACAAAAAGACTAAAAAACAAGAAGGATAAATAACATGAACCCGCGCTGCATAGTCACTTCTATTTCAAGCGTATTGGCGCAACACACAATTCTATCTGAAACATATTTTTTCACTTTTTATATTATACGCACATACATTCAAATGAAAATCCCCCAGGAATGCGCGGCGTTCCAATTGCACTCGTAACAGCAGGCATATTAGCCCTAGGTTTTATGGGCTTCACAGGGATTGTTTAAAGACGATTTAAACTGCCTTAATTCTATTTGATTTTCTTGATTTTTTTGAATGACAAGGCTAATTGGTGGTTTTTAGATTTTTCTAGCGCCGTGAAACAATTCACGATCTTATAGAGGTAATTGGACAAAAACCGGACTTAATGAAACATTTTATAGTTTTACAAAAAATAAAGTGGATTATGACCTACGAGAAAATCTATGTTGTTCAAAAGAATAATCAGTTAGTTATCAATCTGCCTGATAGATTTCGTGCTGAAAAAAAGGTGAAGGTTACTATTGAGGATGTCGATGAAAGTTGAGATAAGAAAATAGCTTTGCTGAAAAAAGCAGCTAGCGACCCAATTTTTCTCTCTGATATTGCAGAGGTTGCTTCCGACTTTAGGTATTCAGATAATGAACTGTAATGAAGATCAATAAATGGACTATTTGGCGAGCGAGTCTCAATCCTGTTATTGGCTCTGAGTAAGGAAAATCCAGACCAGTTTTGATTATTAGTGCGGATGATATTAATGCGCTACTTAATATTGTCAATATTATAAAGAGCGATATTACAAAACAAAAAAACATTCTAAAAAAGAAATGATAGTGTATCTTTGGGATTGAAAATTTGAAATTATGACAAAGGAAACTGCAATAAAATTATTTCAAGACCAAAGTGTTCGTGTTGCATGGGATAACGACCAAGAAAAGTGGTTTTTTTCGATAGTTGATATAATTACTGTTTTGACACAAAGTGTTAATCCGCAGGCATATTGGAGGAAATTAAAAGAAAGACTCAAAAAAGCAGGAAACGAAACCGTGACGAATTGTCACGGGTTGAAAATGGAGGCTGCCGATGGGAAAATGCGAATGACAGATGTAGCTGACACAGAGCAACTATTGCGATTAATTCAATCAATTCCATCACCAAAAGCAGAGCCATTTAAACTTTGGTTAGCAAAAGTTGGATATGAAAGGATTGAAGAAACTGAAGACCCAGAAAAAGCCTTTGACCGAGCAATGGAGACTTATTTGAAAAAAGGATATACTGCAAATTGGATAAATCAAAGACTTAAAAGTATTGAAGTTCGCAAAGAGCTGACTGATGAATGGGATATACGTGGTGTGAAAAAAGGCTTAGAATATGCAATACTAACAGACGAGATTACACAAGCTTGGGCGGGATTAACAACAAAAGAATACAAAGGTTTCAAAGATTTGAAAAAGGAAAATCTAAGGGACAATATGACTAATCTTGAATTAGTTTTAAATATGCTTGCCGAAGCTACTACAACAGAAATCTCAAAAGAGAAGAAGCCCAACTCATTTTTAGAAAATAAGAAAATAGCAAAACAGGGTGGAACTATTGCAGGAAATACTAGAAAGGAAATTGAAGAGAAGACAGGAAAGCGTGTGATTTCATCCTTAAACGCAAAAGAACTTGGACAGAAATCAGAAAATAAAAATAAAGAACTGGAAGAATAAAGCACGAAATGCCAACACACGTTTTACAGGGATTGTTTAAAGACGGTTTAAACTGCCTTAATTCTGGTTGATTTTCTTGATTTTTTTGAGTGACAAGGCTGTATGATGGTTTCGCCAATTAAGCCACCCTAATTAGCAAAGCTTTACGCATTCTGTATTCTGCTGAATTCCAAAGCAATTAAATTCCCGAGTTCGTTGAGGGTTTTGAAATATTTTCTATATTTGAGGTGCAATTAGAAACAACCTAGCAAATGAGAAATTCTGAGATTTTATTGAATTTTAACTGCTGTTTTGCTAATGGTACTCTTGCAAAAGTTAAAAGTCCGCTAGACCGATTTGTCGAAGATAACACAAACAATCTGAATACGTTACAAATTTGAAGATAATGATATATATAGT
>CAZOEV010000323.1:0-4016 GCA_964578915.1 uncultured Lentimicrobiaceae bacterium | reverse complement strand
ATGCTATGGCTGTGCCGCTGGGCTTGTCCAGTTTGTGTTTGTGATGAATTTCCTGAAGTTCGAGTTTATAGTCATATTTTGCTGCCATTACGGTCATTTGTTTGCTCAGCGCGAACATCATATTCATACCGATGCTATAGTTTGGCGCATAAAACAGGGCTTGATTTTGTTCTTCACACCAATTTACCACTTCATTAAGGCGGAGATACCAGCCTGTGGTGCCAACGACGATAGGAATATGGGCGTTGAAGCATTTGTGAATATTTGAAACCGCTTTATCAGGTTCTGTAAATTCAATGGCAACATCCGCTTTAAGAAGTGCTTCCATATTATTTAGCCAATCGCGCTCACTGTCGAGCCGGGCAACTATTTCGTGTCCGTTAGCAAGTGCCACAGCCTCAACTTCTTTACCCATACGGCCATAGCCAATTAATGCAATTTTTAGATTTTTCATAGTTCGTATGTCTTATTGCGATTTCGAATTAAAAAGTTTACGCTTTAGCAACACTAATTTCCTTATCAAAACCAAATGCTCAAATTGCCTGCTCCGAAAACGCTAAAACCTAAACCGCACTGTAATGCCGGTCTGCATGCCCTGATTCAACATTTTTTGCTCGGGCATAAGTTGTATGGGTTGCGCCATTGGCTCAATTTCAACGGTTAAATCGTCACTCACATCATAATCAAAAAGATGCGCATCAACCGCAGCATCCACAATATTAAGCACATACCACAGCCCTGAAATAATCCAGCTGAGCTCCATATTACGGCGGTAAAAATCGCGTATGGACTGTAAGTCTTCAGCTGAATAATTTTTGCCTATAAACTGATTATCAATCGGGTATTCATATTCATTGAGTACATAATCGTAAGCTGTTCGTGCTTCTCTGTATAACTTGCCATTGCTGGATGCAAAATAGTAAAGTGTACCAAAACCAGCATAAACAATAGGTATTTTCCAATACTTTTTGTTGTACGCTTGCCCTAAGCCTGGCAATAAGGCCGAATAAACAGAGGCTTTATGCGCCGAATGTAGAGGTATTGTCTTTTCCAACTCCTCCTCCTGGGCCTTAAGTCCGGGCAGAAGTAGCATTATACATAAAATCAATAAAAAAAGCCTCTTCATGGCAGTAAAAAAAATTACTAGGAAAAATAACTTAGCAGGCGGTTCAGGGTTTCATCGCTATCAAAATTTATCACCACACTGCCTTTCCCTGCTGCAGAGCGTTTCACGCTAACTTTTGTCTCTAATTTTTCCTCCAGCTGAATTAAGTCGTGCCGCAATTTTTCAGGCAAAACATTTTTAGGTGTTTTTGATTTTGCAGCTTTTATCGGTGGATTATTTCGCTGTCGCATTAAGGCTTCAACCTGACGCACATTTAACTCATCTTCAACAATTTGTTGCAAAATAATCAGCTGTTGGTTATCGTCGTCCAGATTAATTAGCGCCCGTGCATGTCCCATAGTGATATGTCCATCGCGCAAAGCAATTTGCACTTCGGGTGGTAGCTTGAGCAAGCGCAGAAAGTTTGTGATGGTGGTGCGACTTTTTCCCACACGTTCGCTCAGTTTTTCTTGTGTAAGCTGGCATTCATCAATCAGTCGCTGGTAGGAAATAGCTACCTCGACAGCATTCAGGTTTTCGCGGTGAATATTTTCCACAAGCGCCATTTCGAGCATTTGCTCGTCGTTGGCCACCCTTATAAATACCGGAATCGTATCGATGCCAGCCAATTTGGTCGCGCGAAGCCTTCTCTCGCCAGAGATAAGTTGATATTTATCGTAACCCAGTTTGCGCACCGTTACAGGCTGTATCACACCCTGCGTTTTGATTGAAGCGGCTAGCTCACGCAGTGCCATATCATCAAAATCGGAACGAGGCTGAAAGGGGTTGGCATCAATTTTCGTAACATCGATCTCAGCGATAGCACCGGCCACGTAATTGCCGGAAATATCAGCCGACATAATATCCGTATCAGGACTTTTCAGAATAGCTTCGAGGCCCCTGCCTAAAGCGCGTTTTTTATTTTTTCCGGCGTTATTTGTCATTTATTCGGGTGTTTCGGGCGATAAATTTGCTGTACCAGCTGCCATCTGATTTTTACTCAGAATTTCGCGTGCAAGGTTCAGGTAATTGATGGCTCCGGTGCTTGTGGCGTCATGCATAATGATGGTTTGACCAAAACTAGGAGCTTCACTTAAACGCGTATTTCGGTTAATAATTGTTTCAAAAACCATGCTTTGAAAATGAGCTTTTACCTCATCAACAACTTGTTTGGACAAACGCAGTCGGCTGTCGAACATAGTAAGCAAAATACCTTCGATATCTAATTTTTCATTGAGCCGTGTTTGAACTATCTTAATGGTGTTGAGCAATTTACCTAATCCTTCGAGGGCAAAATACTCACACTGCACCGGAATAATCACCGAATCGGCGGCGGCCAAAGCATTGATGGTAATGAGACCCAGCGAAGGCGAACAATCTATGATGATAAAATCGTATTGGTCCTTGATCACATCAATAACCTTCCTCATTTTATGCTCGCGGCTTGGTAGATTTATCATCTCAATCTCAGCCCCAACCAAGTCAATATGAGCAGGTAACAGATGTAAAAATGGCGTATCCGTTTCGATAATCACCGTTTTTGGATCGATGCCATCAATGATACATTCATAAATGCTTTCTTTGATCTCTTTGGGATCGTAACCAACACCTGAAGTGGCATTGGCCTGTGGATCAGCATCAATGATAAGCGTTTTATATTCCAAAACTGCCAGACTTCCGGCTATATTAATGGCCGAAGTAGTTTTCCCTACTCCTCCTTTTTGGTTCGCAATGGCGATGGTTTTACCCATAAATATTAGTTAAAATGATTAAACGTAAAAAATTCTCAACCAGACAAAAATACATTAATATAAGAGGCACTTCTATTTTTGAGCCTATTAAATTATCAACAATCTGTCTTGTAATCGGGTGTCAGAAAACACAAAAAGCTGCTAATAAGCAGCTTTGAAGCGTTTAATAAAGTGTGGCTATAATTCCTCATCCAGCTTGTCGAGGTCCTCAAAAGAAACATCCACGCTTGAAGCATCATCGGTCTTTTCTTCCTTAATTTCCTCTGGCGCCACGCCCGTTTCAATAAAAGTGATGGAGTCCGTTAAGCCTGTCATAAACTTTTCAAAATCCTCTTTATAGAGAAAAAGCTTGTGTTTTTCATAAATAAACTTGCCCTGGTCGTTGATAAACCGGCGTTTACTCTCTGTAATGGTAAGGTAACGCTCCTCATTGCGCGTCTCCTTAACATCAAAAAAGTAAGTCCGCTTTCCGGCACGTATCGCCCTCGAAAACAACTCCTCATGCCGCATTGGCCTGTCTTGATCTTCCATTTCGCTTACTGTTTTATTTCTTGTAACGTTTCAAGAGCAAAAATAGTAATTTCTCGGCACGCAATAGGCAGAAACTTTTTTACATTTTGAGAAGCGCAATATAATTCTCTAAAATATCAGGTATAAACAGATTTCAAGCGTTTGCGGCAAATAGTGAAATTTTCAAAATATTTTGAAATTAGCTGGTCAAAATTTTTCAAATCCATATACCTAGGATAAAAAAAGAGAATTAACGTATGTTTTAGTACAATTAGTAATGCTTAAACTATTTAGAATTAATCCAAATTTGAAAATTTATCCTAATTTTGCAGTCTAAATTTGAACAAAAACAGCCTAACGGCCTTAAATAGTTTTGATCAAAAGATTTTTATAAAAATAAAAGCATGGCGAAATTTGAAATTATAATGCCCAAATTGGGCGAAAGTGTAATAGAAGCAACAATTACGCGCTGGCTCAAAGGCGCTGGCGATACTGTTGAAGAAGATGATCCAATCGTTGAAATCGCTACTGACAAAGTAGATTCAGAGATTCCATCGCCTGTAGAAGGTAAGATTACAGAAGTCTTTTTTAGCGAAGGCGATGTAGTTCCTGTTGGAAAAGTTATCGCTCTGGTAGAAATAGATGGCGAA
>CAZOEV010000322.1:0-4026 GCA_964578915.1 uncultured Lentimicrobiaceae bacterium | reverse complement strand
CGCTTTTTTTACAATACCATTTTTATCTACCCAAATTTCTACTACCACATCGCCTTGCTCACTAAACTCGCGTGTGGGCACTTCAAGGTATTTGGCGCCGCGGCCGCCAAGACTATACGATGGGCCATTTCCTTTGCCGCCTTGACCGTCATAGCGCTTCACATCTTTTAAACCATCAGGTCGTCCCTGATCGCCGGGCTTGCCGGTAATTCCTTCCGAACTCTGCGTATTTGACGATGTTGCCCCTTTAAACAGCGCGCGTTGGTTTACTACTGGTTTCGGCTCTTCGGGGATTTCCTCCGGAATTTCTTCCACCTCTTCCTGTACTTCTTCGGGCTGTTTGATTTCTTCTTCTTGCTTTATTTCCGGCTTTTCTTCGGGTTTTTCTTCTTTGATTTCTTCGATATTTGGCACTTCTTGCTCATCTGCTGTAACCACTTCTTCTTCAATAGCTTCTGGTTGTGCTGGCTGCATTTTCGGTATTGGTGGCGGCGCCGATTCCGGCACGCTCACATCAGGTTGTTCCCAGCCGCTACCATCATCAGAATAACCTAAATCAACCTCCACGCCTTCCTCACCGGGAAGCGGAAGCGGCGTTACAAGGGCCATAAATAGCAAACCCAAAAGCAGCAGCGAATGAAAAATCACCGTCGCTACAAAAGCCCTGCGTTTATCTTTATCGTTTAAAAAACTCATTTTTTTGCTGAAGTTGCCAAAATGACTTTATGATTTTTATTTGTTTTCTTGTTGATATCATTCACGACATCAATCACCGTAACGACATATTGCACAGGCACAGTTTTGTCTGAACGCAGCACAACACTGGCGTCAACTTGTCCCGCAAGCCCAGCATTCAGGCGGTTTTCGAGTTGGTCGGGTGTTACCCTGCTCTCGCCAACAAAGTATTGGAAGTTTTCATTGATATACACCGTAATGGTTTGCTTAGCCATTGTTTTGCTATTGCTCGAAGGCAAAAGCAACTTTATAGCGTTTGGCGCCACCAAGGTGGAAGTGAGCATAAAAAATATCAGCAACAGAAAGACCAAGTCTGACATGGACGCTGTGCTGAATTCTACACTCCTTTTATTTCTTGTTTGTATAGCCATTTTTCCTCCTTTTATCGGGCTGGTTCATGCAATACATCCATAAATTCGGTAGCACGCGCTTCGAGCAGATAAACCACTTTCTCGATACGACTCACCAAAATATTATAAAAAATAAAGGCCAAAATACCTACAATTAATCCGCCGATAGTGGTAATCATCGCTTGATAAATCCCTGTTGAAAGCATGGCGATATCAATATTATTTCCAGCCATGGACATATCGTAAAACGCTCTTACCATGCCAATTACCGTTCCCAAAAAACCCAGCATAGGAGCAGCTCCGGCAATGGTAGCCAAACCCGCCACACCTTTTTCGAGTTTACTCACTTCCAACTTGCCCACATTTTCTATCGCTGCATTGATATCATTGAGCGGCTTGCCAATACGCGAAAGTCCTTTTTCGATCATACGGGCGATAGGCGATTGATTGTTGCGACATAAACCTACTGCTGCATCCAGTTTTCCGGCATGAATAAACTCGCGGATATTATTCATAAAATGCTTGTCTTTGCCAGAAGCGCGGGAAATCACCAAGTAGCGTTCTGTGAAAATATAAACGGCAATAATGGAAAATACCGCCAAAACTGCCATAATCCAACCCCCTTTTAGCGCCAAATCAAAAATAGAAAAGCGCAACTCATCTGCTTGTCCGGGCAGCTCCGAAACGCTACCGCTCAATTCGTTAACAACTGTTTGAGCCTGAAGAAGAAATCCAATAAGCATAAATAATTATTTTGGTTAAAAGTAAGGCTTATTCCTGTTTTACAATAAATCTTTAGCGCATTTTATCAACTTTGCACTGTTAACATAACTCACAATTTCGCGCTTTAGTATTTTAAAATTTAAGCACAAAAATTATTTAGGATACCAACAAACACCACTACTACTATCGGATGAAGCGCCCGTGTAAGCAGCTAATATATTTGTTTTTCCTTGTTGTTTTAAGACTCCTAAAAAAGCAAAAATCAAAGCTTCTTTATAGTTTATTAGTTGCTCCGGCCCCACCTCAATTTGATGTTTACTAAATTGCTTTAACTTATCAATCAAAAACTTATGAAACGCTCCTCCGCCCGTAACCAGCATTTTGCCTTTCGGCAGATGGGCGACAGATTGCGCAATCTGAAATGCGATATGAGTAGCATAAGTGCATGCAGCATCGGCAGGATTGTGCTGCCATTGAAGCAATAGTTCCCGTTGGTGGTTTTCAAAAAACTCACGACCCAGCGATTTAGGTGCTGACTTTTTAAAGTATTTTTCCGCATTCAGCATTTCATAAAGCTTGGAATTAATTTTTCCGCTGGCCGCAAGTTTACCGCTATCGTCATAAGTAAGCCCTGTAAATCCAGCAATGAAATTCAATCCTTGATTGGCTATGCAACAATCAAAAGCCTGTCGATTTCCATTGTCTTCAAAAGAAGTATTAGCAATACCACCAATATTCAGGCACATCTCATAATCTGCAAAAAGAAGTCTGTCGCCGATAGGAACCAAGGGAGCGCCCTGTCCACCTTTGCTCACATCTTCGCTTCTAAAATCATTAATTACAAAACACTTACACGCATCAGCAATAGCTTGACCATTTCCAATTTGAAGCGTAATTCCATTTTCGGGTTGATGAAAAATTGTATGGCCATGCGAAGCCACAAGCGCTGGCTTCAGTTGATTCTTTTGGATAAAATCAAGGCTTAATTCTCCCAAATAGTTGCCATATTCCAAATCTAGTGCAGCCAATTCATTGGGCTTAAGATAAAAAGCCTTCTGTAATTTCTGCTGCCAATTTTCAGCATAAGGATAAAAAGCTGTCCTATTAATACTATAAAACCAACGACCATTTTCTTGCCAAAAATCAATAGCAGCAAGGTCTAAGCCATCTAATGAACTGCCCGACATCAATCCGACTGCTGAAATTATCTGTTTGGAATGATCCATAAACTATAATAATGGTAAAACTTTTTCCAATTTGATGCCACGAGAGCCTTTCAATAAAATATCGTATCCACGCAGGTGATTTTCTTCTAGGTGTTTTACCAACTCATCCACCTGCTTGAAATGTAGCCAGTCATCGCCGGCATAAACATGCCCAAACAAAGGGCCTACCAGAAACACATTTTTGAAATCAAGATCGGTGAGCAGCTTCAAAATTTCGGCATGTTCGTAATCACTTTCTGTACCAAGCTCAAGCATATCGCCCAAAATTACCGCAGAGCGCTTACCACAAATCTGGTCAAAATTTTTGATAGCAGCCTGCATACTCACCGGATTGGCGTTATAGGCATCCATCACAAGCTTATTGTGGGCGGTTTCAATTTGCTGCGATCGGCTGTTCGACGACTTATAAGTAGCCAGCGCATCAACAATTTCCGCTTGTTCCACTTCAAAATAGCTACCAATGGCAGCTGCCGCAAGCAGGTTTTCAAAGTTGTAATTTCCAATTAATTTCGTTTCAACTAGGGCCTGTCGATTTTGATATTCATACACAAAAGTGAGGTAGGGATCGGCTGCTATCAGCTCGCCATAAACCTGAGCCTGTTGTTCTTCACCAAATGTAAAGCGGTTAATATTGGCAGATAATTTATCAAGCAAGGGATTGGAGGCATTTACAAACAACATTCCATCATGGTCGTCGATATAGGCATACAACTCACTTTTGCCATTGATAACGCCAACAAAACCACCAAAACCCTCCAGATGTGCCTTGCCAATATTGGTTATCAAACCAAAATATGGCTGCGCAATGCGCGAAAGGGCAGCAATTTCACCTTGGTGATTGGCTCCCATTTCTATCACCGCAATCTCCGTTTCGTCCGTAATTTTCAATATGGAAAGCGGCACGCCAATATGATTATTGAGATTTCCTTGGGTGAAGCTGACTTTATATTTTCTTGACAAAACCCTTGATATCAATTCTTTAGTTGTCGTTT
>CAZOEV010000321.1:0-4037 GCA_964578915.1 uncultured Lentimicrobiaceae bacterium | reverse complement strand
TTATTACCAAAAGCGCGCACCGGCTATCGCATGGGCGACGGCACTTTGGTCGATAGTATGATTTTGGACGGACTTACTGACGCTTTCAATAACTACCACATGGGTATCACTGCCGAAAATATTGCTGAGCGCTGGAAATTCACCCGCGAACAACAAGATGAGTTTGCGCTTAAAAGCCAGCAAAAAGCTGAAAAAGCTCAAAAGGAAGGCCGTTTTAAAGATGAAATTGTACCTGTGATAATTCCACAGCGCAAAGGCGACCCAATCACCATTGATCAGGACGAATTCCCCAAACACGGCATGACCATTGAAAAACTAACCAAACTGCGTCCAGCTTTTAAATCTGATGGCACGGTAACTGCCGGCAATGCTTCTGGAATTAATGATGGTGCTGCAATGCTCGTTTTAATGTCAGAAGAAAAAGCCAAACAGCTCGGCCTAAAACCTTTAGCCACCATCGAAGCTGCTGCTTATGCCGCTCTCGATCCGAAAATTATGGGCTACGGTCCCGTTCCTGCTACCAAAAAAGTTTTGGCAAAAGCTGGCTGGTCTGTTAGTGATTTACAACTTATTGAAGCCAACGAAGCCTTTGCTGCCCAGTCACTTGCTGTAGTGAAAGACCTCGGACTGAATCCAGATATCGTAAACGTAAACGGTGGCGCCATTGCTTTAGGCCATCCCATCGGCGCATCGGGCGCACGTATTCTAACGACTTTGATCTACGAAATGCAGAAAAGAGATCTCGAACGGGGGCTTGCTACGCTATGTATTGGCGGTGGACAGGGCATTTCACTCTTGATTTCACGCAATAAATAGTTATACGACCTATGAAAAAACTCGAAAATAAAGTTGCCATCATCACCGGTGGCGCCGACGGTATCGGAAAAGCTACTGTAGAACGTTTTGCCCAAGAAGGAGCGCAGGTCGCCATTTGGGATTTGAATGTAGAAAAAGGAAATGCGCTAAGCGAATTGTTATGCAAACAAGGCTTTGATGTTAGTTTTCAGCAAGTAAATACCGCTGATTTTGAAGCAGTAACAAAAGCCGCTGAAAGTCTTTTCAAAGAAAAAGGCCGCATTGATATATTGGTCAATAATGCAGGAATTACCCGTGATAGCAGCCTTAAAAAGATGACGCCAGAAAGTTGGCAACAGGTTATAGATGTGAATCTTACGGGCGTTTTTAACTGCACCAAAGTAGTAGCTGATTATATGACAGAAGCCAAATTTGGACGCATCATCAACACCTCATCGGTAGTTGCTTTGTACGGAAATTTCGGTCAGACAAACTATGTCGCCACCAAAGCTGCTTTGATTGGCATGACAAAAACTTTGGCCAGAGAATTGGGTCGCAAAGGCATCACAGTAAATGCTGTAGCTCCCGGTTTTATTTCCACCGAAATGGTTGCTAAGATGCCCGAAAACGTTTTGCAAGGAATGCGCGACAAAACACCAGTTGGTCGCCTTGGAAAGCCTGAAGAAATTGCTTCGGCTTACCTGTTTTTGGCCAGTGACGAAGCCGCTTTCATCAACGGAACAGTTTTAAGTGTTGACGGAGGAATAACGATTTAAACAAGATGAATAGAAACGCCTATATAAAAGCCACCGGAATGTACGTTCCGGAGCGCATCGTGCCAAACAGCTACTTCGATGAGTTGTTGGGAGAGGATGTCAGCAGTTGGCTGGCCGAGAACGTGCAGATATACGAGCGCCGCTGGTGCAGCGAAAACCAGTCAGCCGCCGACCTCTGCATTGAAGCAGCAAAAGACACCCTCAAAAATGCCGCGCTGAAAGCTACTGATATCGACTTGCTAATTATCGCTACCGATACGCCTGAATATATTTCGCCCTCAACTGCCTCAAAGGTGCAGCACCTGATGGGGATGACCAATGCCGGCAGCTTTGATGTGAACACAGCCTGCGCCGGATTTGTAACGGCAATTGATATGGCTGCAAAATATATTAAAGCCGATGAAAACTACACTAACGTGATGGTTATTGGCGCCTACGCAATGAGTAAATACCTCAATATGAGCGACAAAAAAACCGTTACGCTTTTTGCAGATGGAGCTGGCGCAGTAATTATGTCGGCCACAGAAAAACAGGATCAAGGATTTTTGGCCAGCGAGCTGATAACTAAAGGCGAATACTGCGACTATATGGGTATTTACGCAGGAGGAACCTATCAGCCAGTAAATAAAGAAGTGCTAGCAAACAAAGATCATCTCTTGAAATTTGTGACAAAGTTCCCAAAAGAGCTTAATCCTGAAATGTGGAGTATGATGGCCGAAAATCTAAATAAAAAAATCGGTGTGAACTCTAATGAGGTTAATCATTATCTGCTCACGCAGATCAATATCAACAGCATTTTTGAAACCATGGATAAGCTCGGTGTACCACGCGAAAAAGCGCCCACCGTGATGCATCATTACGGTTATACCGGATCAGCTTGTATTCCGCTGGCCTTGCACGAAAGCATTACCAAGGGAAAAATTAAGCGAGGCGATTTGATGTATTTAATCGGTTCAGGTGGCGGATTGGCCTTTGCCAGTGCAGCTTTCAGGTATTAATAATAAACAAGACATGCCTACTTCAGCTCAAATTACAGGAACCTGGATTTTACTCGCAATATATGTGATGGCGGTGCTGTACCTTGTTTTTAAAGGCGCCGGCAAAACCAAAAGTATCAGCGATTATGCAGTCGGAAGCGTGCTGTTTTCGCCCGTGGCAGTAGGATTGTCGCTGGCAGCAAGTATGACGAGTGCCGCTACTTTTGTAATCAACCCCGGCTTTATCGCTAATTTCGGTGTTTCTGGGGTGCTGTCCTATGGTCTGTTTCTTCCGCTGGCTTCCATGATTTCGTTGGTAGTACTTACCAAAAGCTTCCGAAAACACGGCCAAACCGTAAAAGCACTAACACTGGCGCAATGGATTGGCAAACGCTACGACAGCAAGTCATATGCCTTTTTTATGGGTATTATGGCACTGCTTTTACTCACTTTTATTGTATTGATTGTGGTAGCGCTCACTAAAGTTTTGGCTCAGGCACTCAACCTCAACGAAGTGAATGTGATGCTTGTAATCGTGCTATTCGTCTTTGGATATATGATGTACGGCGGCGCCAATTCAATGGTTTATACCAACACCATCCAGGCTGCTGTAATGCTTATTGTTGCTGTGATTTTGCTTACTTCCGGCTTTGAACATTTCAGCAGTGGCGTTCACGGATTTTTAGACAAGCTAGCTGCCATCGATCCGGTGCTGGCCAAATCTACCAATCCCCAAAGTCCACTTTTTCGCAATTTTTTTGAAATTATTTTTGCACAGGTCGTGGTAGGAATCGCCATCGTGGTGCAGCCGCATATTATCACCAAATCGCTGCTGCTCAAAAAAGAATCCGATGTTAATAAGTTTTTGGTGACAGCAGTTATTGCTGAAATACTATTTTTTGCCGTTGTGATTGCTGGACTTTATGCCCGTCTGGAATTTCCAAACCTGATGTTAGATGGCGCACCATTGGCCAACGACAATATTATTCCGGCTTATGTTATAAAGGTTTTTGCTGATGGTACATTGGCGGTTTTAGTAGGTTTGTTTGTGGTTTTAGGACTTATCGCCGCTGGCATGTCAACCTTGGAAGGTTTGGTTCAATCTGTTTCTACCACCATCACTTCCGATTTAATTCAGCCGCTTTTTGGCCGCAAAAACTTTACAGATTCAAGCCTGATAAAAATCAATAAGCTGGCCATTGTTGTAATGGCAGCGGTAACTATCTATCTGGCTTATGGACAGTTGGCAAATCCCAAACTCAGTGTTGGAATTTTTGCTCAAAATGGTGTTTACGCCTATTTCTCAGCTGCTTTCGTTCCGGTTATTTTTGGCATTTTCTTCAAGAATGTGCGTGTGCAAACGGTTTTTGCAGCCAGCATAACGGCGATTGTTGTTCATTTTTTAGTCTATTACGGTTTGCCTGCATGGCATGCAATTCAACCACTTTCGCTTGGATTTTTCACCACATTTATCGAAGGTCCTGTAAGA
>CAZOEV010000320.1:0-4052 GCA_964578915.1 uncultured Lentimicrobiaceae bacterium | reverse complement strand
CATTGGTGCTATTCACTCTATTGTTTTTGCTGGTTTTTCGGCCCAATCGCTGTCCGATCGTATGATTGATGCAGGAGCTACGATGCTTATCACTGCTGATGGTGGTTTTCGCGGCAATAAAATTACGCCACTCAAAGCCATTGCGGATGAAGCGATGGAGAAATGCAACTGCGTAAAAACTGCCATAGTGCTTAAACGCACCGGCGTGCAAATCCAGATGAAAGCTGGTCGTGATATTTATTGGGACGATTTTTTGGAGGGCGTTTCAACAGAAAACGAAGCCGTGCTTATGGATGCAGAAGATCCGCTGTTTGTGCTTTATACCAGTGGCTCGACCGGAAAGCCCAAAGGACTTGTGCATACTACTGCTGGCTATATGGTCTATACGGCTTATACATTTAGGAATGTTTTTCAGTACGGCGATGGCGATGTGTATTTTTGCAGCGCCGATATTGGTTGGATTACCGGCCACAGTTATTTGGTTTATGGGCCACTGCTCAATGGCGCTACAAGCCTGATGTTTGAGGGTGTTCCCACCTTTCCGGACGCGGGGCGCTATTGGGAAATTATTGACAAACACCAAGTAAATCAGTTTTATACTGCGCCCACGGCTATTCGTTCGCTGATGGCGATGGGTATGGAATGGCTTGATGGCAAACACCTGAAAAGCTTGAAAGTGCTAGGTACTGTTGGCGAGCCGATAAATGAAGAAGCCTGGCATTGGTATCATGATCATATTGGAAAAAACCGCTGCCCGATTGTGGATACTTGGTGGCAAACCGAAACCGGTGGCATTATGATTAGCCCGCTGGCTGGCATCACGCCCACCAAGCCATCTTATGCTACGATGCCGCTGATGGGAATTCAGCCTGTGATTGTCGATCAGGAAGGTAAAGAATTGACAGGAAATAGTGTAGAAGGAAACCTGTGTATAAAATATCCTTGGCCTGGCATCGCCAGAACGATTTGGGGAGACCATGAAAGATTCCGGCAGACGTATTTCTCAACCTATAAAAATATGTATTTCACGGGAGACGGCGTAAAGCGCGACGAAGACGGTTATTATCGAATCCTGGGAAGGGTAGATGATGTAATAAATGTTTCAGGCCACCGCATGGGGACTGCCGAAATAGAAAATGCCATCAACGAACATCCGTTGGTTACTGAATCAGCTGTGGTGGGCTTTCCGCATGAGATTAAAGGACAAGGAATTTACGCTTATGTTGTTTGTACTAATTTTAGTACTGGAGGCGAGGAAGGCATCCGTCAATCGGTAATGCTGGCTGTGAGCAAAATTATTGGGCCTTTTGCCAGACCCGACAAAATCCAGCTCGTTAGCGGTCTTCCTAAAACCCGATCGGGAAAGATTATGCGCCGTATTTTGCGTAAGATTGCAGAAGGAAATAGCAGCGATTTTGGCGATACAACTACTTTGTTGAATCCAGAAATTGTTGAAGAAATTGTGCAGGGAAAAATTTAAAAGCTTGTCATTCAACGCTTTCTGGCGGCAGGCAGGAATGAATCTCCTATTTATTACCGGATATCAATGCATGTTGATAAGCTTTCTGTGCCACAAAACACTATTTTTGCCGCCATGCGCTTTTGGATACTTCTGATTTGGTTAACTTTTAGCTTGAAGGCTTCGGCACAACTTTCGTCCGTTTACCGGATCGATACCCTGCTTTCAGATCAGGTGAATCCAATTCATCCGGCCATTCATCCAGACGGAACGAAGTTGTTGTTTACATCAGCTGCAGATAGTCAGGTATATTTTTATGATATCAATAGTGCTGTAATTCATAAACTTACGAACGAATCCGAAGCAGTAGCTTCTGCTTGTTGGTCTCCTAATGAAGAAAAAATTGTGTTTGTAAGCCATCCAGAAGGACAGCTAAAACAGCAGTTTTTGGCTGGTAAATCCTCCTTACTTATTCCAGAAAGGGCTTTAGAAGCTTGTGCGCCACAATTTAACCATGAAGGCAATCTGCTGATGTTTATTGGCCAGCGCCAAAGTCAGCAACAGCCGCATATTTTTACCTACGATTTTAAGTATGATAATTTGAATCAACTCACGCGAGACTTTGTGGTAGAAAATCCACGTTGGTCGCCTTCTGATGAGTTGATAAGCTTTGATACAAAGGAAGGTTTGCGTAGTAAAATTGTATTATTGAACTGGTATGGAGCAGTATATCAAGAGATTATAAATGACAGCTTAAACCTATTTGATGCCAACTGGGCCGATTCTGATTACAAAATGATTTATATTGGCCATAAGTCACAGCGATATTTTTTAATCAGCAGCAGACTCAATGATGACGGCTTTTCTGTATTGTTAGAGAGCGAGTTTCCGCTATCAAATCCAATTTGGATACCCAATTCCGAGAAAGTTCTTGTAACTTGCACGAATTATGCCGGAGAGCAGCTGATTTTAAGGCTGAATCTGGATGAACAAACCACTTATGAAGATGTTTTATTAAAAATTTTAAAAGAATGAGTACAAACGAAGAATTTGATTTTAAGAAGATTTTGCCCATCGCCATCATTGTTGGCGCGGTGCTATTGTTAATAATTTTTTGGAGCCGCATGACGGTAACCATTCCAGCGGGTCACGGAGGTGTATTGTTTAAACTTTTTGCTGGCGGTGTGGACACGGAACAGACCTACAAAGAGGGCTTTCATTTTTTGGCACCCTGGAATTCCATGTATCTGTATGAAACACGTCAACAGGAAGTAGCTGAAGAGATGAATGTTTTGTCATCAAATGGATTGGAAATACGGGTTGATTTTTCGGCCTGGTACCAACCCAGTTGGACTGAATTAGGTTTGTTACATTCTCAGATTGGATCAGATTATATGCGTCGTGTGGTGATTCCTTCATTGAGGTCGGCAGCCCGTTCAGTAGTTGGACGATATACTCCTGAACAAATTTATTCTACTAAGCGTGATGCTATTCAGATTGAAATCTTTGATGAAACCAAGAAACTGCTGGATGAAAAATTCGTCCAACTCAATCAGGTGCTGATTCGTTCTATTACACTTCCACCTACTATCAAAACAGCCATCGAAAGTAAACTAAAGCAGGAGCAGGAAGCTCTTGAGTATGAATTTAAACTCGAAAAGGCTGAGCAGGAAGCTGAACGTCAGCGCATTGATGCTGAAGGTAAGGCCCGTGCCAACAAAATTTTAAGCGCTAGTATTACCGAACAAATTTTGCGCGAAAAAGGGATAAATGCAACCCTTAAACTGGCAGAATCCCCTAATTCAAAAGTGGTGATTATTGGTAATTCGGGTGATGGTATGCCTATAATCTTGGGCGATAATAAATAGTATTTACAGTAGTCTATTGATTTTTGATTTGTCCCGGAGAATACTTTCCGGGGCAAATCTTTTTGTTATGGCATTATTTCTTTTGCAAGTTGGGTGAGCTTCATACATCTTTTGGCTTGGCCAAATATTATGGCTATCGCGTGTCGTTCGATAACAGCCAAATGCGCCTTCGGGCTTTAAAAATCACATTATCGACGTTATGCATTAGTTATATAGTAGGTTAATAGTTTTGTCGTATTTTTGCCGATCAAATGAAAACACAGACTATACGTATTAAAAATAAACGTGCCAGCTTTGAATATTTTCTGGAAGATAAGCTGGTGGCCGGTATTGTGCTAACTGGTACAGAAATTAAGTCGATAAGGCAGGGAAAAGTGAGCCTCAACGAAGCTTACTGTGCTTTTGAAGGTGATGAACTTTTCGTACGTGAAATGCACATTGCCGAATATACTTATGGCACGCATTACAACCATGAAGCCAAACGCGACCGCAAGCTTTTATTGCATGCACGCGAACTAAAGAAGCTCAAAACTAAGGCAACAGAAAAAGGCTATACTATTGTGCCTGTGGTGCTTTTTGTAACTGAGCGCGGCCTGGCCAAACTGGAAATTGCACTTGCCAAAGGAAAACATCATTACGACAAACGCAATAGCCTAAAGGAAAAAGATTCTAAACGCGAACTCGATCGGCTCAAACAATTGTAAAACTTAATCTCAACTTATGAA
>CAZOEV010000319.1:0-4074 GCA_964578915.1 uncultured Lentimicrobiaceae bacterium | reverse complement strand
GCGATATACGCAAGGTGAATCGGTTGATTCATCATGTGAAAAAGGCTTATCCTTACGCTAAACTTGCCGGAATTAAACTGCGTGAATACGATAAACAATTGGTAGCAGCAGGCAGTGACAGAGAGCGCCGGAAAATTATGCGCAAAGCAGAAAAAGAGCTTAATGAACAATTTGGCGGAGAGCTGAAAAACCTAACGTTTACTCAGGGAAAAATTCTTTTGAAACTTATTGACCGTGAAACCACGAATACTTCATACGATTTGGTAAAGGATTTACGTGGTGGATTTACCGCTTTTTTCTATCAGGGATTTGCTCGAATCTGGGGTTATGACCTCAAAGATCGCTATGATCCTGATGGTGAAGACGAACTGATAGAAACAATTGTAATATTAATTGAGCGCGGGCAGCTGTAAAAGTTATTTTCCGCGTCCCTGCATAACAATTAAAACGGTATAGATTAAGATTTTCACATCCATGGCAATACTCATATTCTCGATATAGAGGATATCGTATTTGAGTCTTTCGATCATCTCATCAACATTAGATGCGTATCCGTACTTCACTTGGCCCCAGCTTGTTATGCCAGGTTTTACTTTAAGCAGCAGCCGATAATGCGGTGCCCTCTGCACGATTTGATCAATATAAAACTGTCTTTCCGGACGTGGACCCACCAAAGACATATCGCCTTTTAATACGGTGTAAAACTGTGGTATCTCGTCCAATCGCACTTTGCGTATAAATTTTCCGAAAGGAGTAATTCGGGGATCGTCATCGCGCGAAAGCTGCGGGCCTGCTTTTTCTGCATCAGAATACATACTTCTAAATTTATGCATCTTGAAGGGGCGACCACGAACACCAACACGTTTTTGAGAGTATAAAATTGGTCCTCTTGACGAAAGTAAAACACCGACAGTCGTAAATAGATAGAGTGGAATCAACAAAATCATAGCAATAATTGATACCACCACATCAATTATACGCTTCGCCGATTGCTGCCAGGCAGGCATCAAATCGGGTGAAATTTGAATAAGCGGTGCATGCCAAATACCCGAAAGTTTCACCGTCCCGAACAATATATCCTGCATGATCGGAATGATTTTTATAACGGCAGGCGTGTTTTCAAGCAGTGCGATAATGCTGTCGATGGTGCCAGTTTCGGAACGTTCAATGGCAATGATAACCTCTTCTACCTTATGTTCTTCTACAATACGCTTGATCTCTTTGTAAGAACCCAGGTGCGGCAAATAGGTTCCGATTTTATAATCATCCTTGTCATAAACACTAGCAAAACCAACGAAGATATTTCCTGCAGAACGTTCCTGTCTTTCAATCTCTTTGTAAATAGCGAGCGCATTGCCATTGCTGCCCACAATTACCGTGTTAAAACCAATAGTTTTTTTGTGAATCTTGCTTACTGTAACTGAAGTTAGCGCCAGTCTTCCAATATAAGTAAGAATAAAATGTAGTATAAACAGCGTTAAAAACGACTGATAATAGGATTTGTAGGTTATAATCACGTCGTCCAAAATGGCCACGAAAAAAATAATAGTAACACCGATTAAGGTAATGATAAATGTCTGGCCAAATTCTTTGAGTCGCGCTTTACGGAAAATGCGGCGGTAGGTTCCCATTGCACTGTATAAAAGCAGCCAGCCGATGGGAATAAAGATGATTCCATACCAAAAGTTAGGATCATCGAAGATGATTTCAAAATATTCGTGAAAGCTGGGATCTTCGGCCTGTTTTCTGAAAAAATAGAACAACGCCCAAGACATCAAGGCTGCTAGCCAGTCCAGTATCACGTACTTTGTAACTTGTAATTTTCTATTCATCAGTTATTTGGACGATAGATTAACTTAATATTGTCAA
Source organism: uncultured Lentimicrobiaceae bacterium (assembly GCA_964578915.1). Classification (GTDB taxonomy): domain Bacteria; phylum Bacteroidota; class Bacteroidia; order Bacteroidales; family F082; genus UBA5536. The sequence goes on along the minus strand of CAZOEV010000319.1, from coordinate 2,205 downwards.
AATAATAGCTTGCTTCATTGTCGTCAAAAACACTTGACTCAAAATAAACCTTAAAATCAGAAGCACTTGTATAGGCACTGATATTTGGGCCTAAATTGATATATATTTTATTCCATGTATCACTTTTATTTACTACTATCAGCGGAATATCTACGATGGTACCGCTGATGCTTGCAAACATGCCCACACCAAAAGAGCGGTCGCATTTATAATCCACTTCCAACATCACAGGGCTGCCATTTCCTGGAAGTATAAAGGCGTTGAAACTGGCTATCTTAAAGCTGTTTTTGTCGGGCGTGAGATTCACAATTCCTGAATAGGAGGAAAACTCCGAAAGAAAAGCTTCGGGATTATTAATGGGTGTGGTTTTGTAGATGCTGGTATCGCTTTGTGCTGTTTTGGAAAGGGAAATGCTAGTGCCTTCAAAGTCTTCTAGCCAGGCATAGCCAACCGTATTATAGTATGAAGTTACAGGATTAATTTTTCTAATACTGTCTTCAATAAAGTTGAAATCCTGAACCGTATAGGGTTGATAAAAAGGGTAGGGGACACGCGTGCCTCCAATACCGTTGAGTTTTATTCCCGGCCTGATTTCTAGCTTTTGCTTGCCGCGCGCTAATATTGGAATAGTGGCTGGTAATTCAAAAGCACCAATCAATTGATCGTTTACATAAACCCAAGCATCTGTAATATTGTGTGAGTTGCTGCCTTGCGAAAAATAGTCAGTATTCAGATTGATCGTATCAATGCTGATATATGCCGGCACGGTTTGATCACCTTCAAACTTATTGCATGAAAAAATGCTTAGAAATAAAAGTGCGACAACTACCGCTTTGAGGGGTAAAGATTTTGGCATATAATAATGATTCACCTGGTTCTGTATGCTTAACGACAGGCCTTAGCGCCTTATTGCACACGGTTGCAATTATTATTGAAGCTTATTGAGATTCTTGTTTACTTCATCTAAAATCCGGTAAGCAAGTTTTAAAACCTCTACGCCGTCACTGATGGTAACCGGTGGTTGCTGATCGTTGACAATGGCTTCATAAAACTTCTCAAGTTCCATTTTTATTGCGTTAACAGGCTCTGATTTAGGCTTGTCAAAAGAAATCTGCTTCGTGCCTTTGCCATCGCCAGGTTCAATAAGCATCGCCATCGGATCGGCTTTGTTGGCATCTACATCCATTATGCTTACAATTTCGGATTGCTTTTCTAAAAAGTCAACGCTGATGTAAGCATTTTTCTGGAAGAAGCGTGCCTTACGCATATTTTTCATAGAAATACGGCTGGCCGTGAGGTTAGCCACAGCGCCATTTTCAAATTCAATGCGCGCATTGGTAATATCGGCGGTATCGCTAACAATAGCTACACCACTGGCATATACGTTTTTTACTTTCGACTTAATGGCGCTCAGCACTATATCGATATCGTGCACCATTAAATCCAGGATTACAGGAACATCTGTGCCTCGCGGATTAAACTGTGCCAGGCGATGCGCTTCGATAAACATGGGATTATTTAGTTGCTTCTGAACAGCCAAAAATGCAGGATTAAAACGCTCAACATGACCTACTTGTACCTTAACATGCGATTTCATCGCTATTTCAATTAGTGCATTGGCTTCTTCAGGCGTTGCTACCACTGGCTTTTCAATGAAAACGTGTCGCGATTTTTGCAGTGATTTTGAAGCGCAAGTAAAATGCGAAATAGTAGGCGTTACAATGTCCACAACTTCTGTAGCTTCTATCAACTCATCAATAGAATCGAAACTTTTGATGCCAAAATCTTTGGCTACATTTTTTGCATTTTCCGGATCAGCATCGTAAAAGCCAACCAGTTCATAAGTAGGAATTTGCTGAATACATTTGAGATGAATTTTGCCCAGATGGCCTGCACCTAAAACTCCGATTTTTAACATAAGCGTTACTTTTGTGCAAAAGTAGCTTTTTTTGTCGAAGCCTTATTGCTATTTTAGCCCTTCGCAAGGATAGAATAAATCTAAATGTAGTTTACTTAATAAAACGCCTAAAATATTGTTGGTTACATAAGGACATAAAGGTTTGGGCAGGCAGTGGATTGAAACCGTCCTTGGCGGACATGATCAAACACTTCTGGGCGGGATTCTATTCTGTAGCCCAAGTGAAATCGCATCTTTGTATGCTTGGCTGCACGCTGAATATCCTGCCGATACGTACCCAGAGCATG
>CAZOEV010000318.1:0-4075 GCA_964578915.1 uncultured Lentimicrobiaceae bacterium | reverse complement strand
TTTTCAAAAACGGGGCTATCCTGAGCCAAAAATCGTTCAGCGATTTTTAATTGTAGGAATTATGCTTGCTGTACTAACCATCATCACCTTAAAAGTAAGATAATATTGAAAGCATTTAACTATAAATATCACCAAATAGTAGTACTTGGCGCCGGCGAAAGCGGTTGCGGTGCTGCCATCCTTGCCAAAAAGCAGGGCTTGGAGGTATTTGTGTCTGATGCCGGAAAAATTGCCGAAAAATATAAACAGCTTTTGCTGGACAATAGTATCACTCACGAGGAACTTCAACATACTGAAAAGCGGATTTTGCAGGCCGATTTAATCATCAAAAGTCCCGGCATACCCGAAGAGGTTTCCATGATCAAGAAAATCAGAAAAGCCGGTATCGATCTGATCTCCGAAATTGAATTTGCGAGCGGGTTCACCGATGCTTTTTTGATTGCCATCACAGGCTCTAATGGTAAAACCACGACCGCTTCATTACTTGGCCATATCATGAAAAATGCAGGCCTAGATGTGTGTGTGGCCGGAAATATCGGAAACAGTTTTGCTGGTGCTTTGGCCGAAAGCGATCACGACTATTTCGTGTTGGAAATCAGTAGTTTTCAGCTTGATGACATGATTGATTTCCGTCCGGATATAGCTGTTCTGCTCAATATCACACGTAACCATTTGGATCGCTACCAAAATAGTTTTGAGGCTTATACGGCTGCTAAAATGCGAATTATTAGAAATCAGACTGCAGCCGATTGCCTGGTTTTTAATGCCGATGATGAGATTATACAAGCCGAATTGACAAAATGTCCGGCGAATGCAAAATTATTTCCAATAAGTATAAAAAATGAACTTAAAACTCAGGGCGCTTTTGTAAGTAACAACCTGATAAACATATATGTAAATCAAACAAAATTTAATATGACACTCGAACAGTTAGCATTACAAGGAAAACACAATGCGTCTAATTCAATGGCGGCAGGCTTAACAGCCAAGTTGGTTGATATCCGCAATGAAACGGTGAAACAGAGCCTGTCGGACTTTCAAAATATTGCGCATCGCATTGAATATGTTGCCAATGTGCATGGAATATCCTATTATAACGACTCGAAAGCTACTACGGTAAATGCCACTTGGTTTGCCTTGGAAAGTATGACAAAACCCGTGGTTTGGATCGCTGGTGGAATTGATAAAGGCAATGATTACACCAGCTTGTTGCCTTTAATACGCGACAAAGTAAAGGCACTGATTTGTTTAGGTCTCAATAATCAAAAGCTGATAGAAACTTTTGCGCCCTATATCGAGCATATCGCAGAAGCAGATAATGCTATGCAGGCTGTTTTGATTGCTTCGGTATTGGCGCAAAATGGTGATGTGGTTTTGCTTTCGCCCACCTGCGCTAGTTTTGATTTATTTGAGAGCTACGAAGACAGGGGAAACCAATTTAAAGAAGCCGTAAACGCTTTATAATATGATGCGCAGAATTATTGGCGATATAAAAGGAGACAAGGTGATATGGGCAGTAGTTATTCTACTGTCGATATTTTCGTTGCTTGCCGTGTATAGCTCAACCGGAACCCTCGCTTACAAGTACCAGCAGGGCAACACCGAGTATTATATGCTTAAGCATTTTGTGATTCTGTTCTTGGGATTGTTTTTTATGTATCTAACGCACAAAATCAAATATGTCTATTTTTCGCCAGTATTTCAAGTAGCACTTTGGATTTCAATTCCACTCTTATTACTTACACTGATTTTTGGGCTAAACCTTAATGACGCGAAACGCTTGCTGCCATTGCCTTTTAACCTTACTTTTCAAACAAGCGACCTCGCCAAGCTCACCTTAATAATGTATCTGGCTCGCTTGCTGACCAAAAAACAAGACCGTATAAAAGGTTTTAAATCGGCTTTTGTACCATTGATGATTCCTATATTGTTGATTGTTTTGCTGGTGCTGCCTGCAAACTTTTCCACTGCGGCCATGATTTTTACTACAAGTTTGGTGTTGCTTTTTATTGGTCGCGTCAATATAAAATATATTTTGTCGTTGATAGGAATCGGTGTGGTTGTGCTAACTATTTTTATCCTTGTTATGATGCAAATGCCAGAAGATCAGCAGGGAAGACTGTCAACATGGAAAAACAGGATAGAGAATTTTACACAGGATACGGGGGATAATTATCAAAAAGAGCAAGCCGAAATTGCTATCGCGAATGGGAAATTATTTGGAAAAATGCCCGGAAACAGTACCCAGCGCAACTTTTTGCCACATCCTTATTCAGATTTTATTTTTGCAATTATAATAGAAGAATACGGCTTGCTAGGAGGCGCTTTTATCGTGCTGATGTACTTGATTCTGCTCTTTAGGGCTGTGGTTATTGTAACAAAAATTCCGCAAACCTTCGGAGCGTTTTTGTCCATTGGCGTGGCTTTTAGCCTGGTTTTTCAGGCAATGATAAATATGGGAGTGGCCGTTGGTTTGCTGCCGGTAACGGGGCAACCCTTGCCATTGATAAGTATGGGCGGAACCTCTATTTGGTTTACCAGCCTGTCTATCGGGATAATTTTAAGTGTGAGTAAAGAAATTGCTAAAAAGGAACAAATTAATTTAGAAAAAAGTCAAAATGTTGCAACAGTCGAAGCGGATTATTCTTAGCGGCGGCGGCACCGGAGGCCATATTTTTCCGGCCATAGCCATTGCTGATGCGCTCAAAAGGCGTTTGCCCGATGCTGCCATACATTTTGTGGGAGCCAATGGCCGCATGGAAATGGATCGTGTGCCAAAAGCCGGCTACACCATTGATGGTTTGTGGATAAGCGGTTTGCAACGTCGACTTACCAAAGACAATATTTTGTTTCCACTCAAAGTGATCGTGAGTCTTTTCAAAGCCAGAAAAATCCTGAAAAAATTTAAGCCCGATATCGTGATTGGCGTGGGAGGTTATGCCAGCGGACCAACTTTGCAGGCCGCAATAAAACTTGGAATCCCAACATTAATTCAGGAGCAAAACTCCTTTCCGGGTATCACCAACAGGCTGCTGGCCAAGAAGGTGAACAAAATATGCGCTGCTTACAACCAGATGGAAAAGTGGTTTCCTGCCGAAAAAACTGTTTTAACTGGAAATCCTCTGCGCAAAACTGCTGTTGAGGTTGATGGAAAAGAAAAAGAAGCAAAAGCGTTTTTTAGTCTGGATCAGCAATTGCCAGTGGTGCTTGTGGTTGGTGGAAGTCAGGGAGCACTAGCCATCAACAAAGCAATAAGTGCACACATTCAGTTGTTTGAAAAGCATCGCATTCAGCTTGTTTGGCAATGCGGAAAAGGCTATTATCAGGAAGCAAAGACCTTGATTGAAGCTGCTAATTTAGCAGATTTGGTAAAAGTTATTCCTTTTATAGATCGGATGGATTTAGCCTATGCTGTCGCTGATTTAGTGGTTTCGCGTGCCGGAGCGATGGCAATAGCAGAATTGGCTGTTGTGCGCAAAGCTGTTATTTTTGTGCCGTTGCCCACAGCTGCCGAAGACCACCAAACGAAAAATGCTATGCGGCTTGTTGCCAAAGGAGCGGCGGTTGTGGTGCGAAATGAGGAAGCGAATCAAGTACTTGTGGAGCAAGTAATCGGGCTTTTAGCAGACCGCATAAGTATGCAAAAAATGGCAACGGCAATTGGAGCTTTTGCACTTCCGAATGCTGATGAAGCCATTGTGGACGAAATTGTAAAAATTATTAAAGCATGAATATAGGTCACGGACAACAGGTATTTTTCCTCGGAATTGGCGGTATTGGCATGAGTGCCATCGCGCGCTATTTCGCTACTTTGGGAGCTGCTGTTTCCGGTTACGACCGCACGCCTTCGTCCTTAACGACGCAACTTGAGCAGGAAGGTATTTCCGTGTTTTTTGAAGATCGCCCGGATTTGCTGCCCAATAAAATGGATTTGGTCGTTGTTACACCTGCTGTTCCACAAGACAGTGAACTGTATATTCACCTAAAAAATTCTGGTATTTCCATGCTAAAGCGTTCGCAAGTGCTGGGGATGCTTTCTGAAGCATATTTTACGGTCGCCATTGCCGGCACACAT
>CAZOEV010000317.1:0-4081 GCA_964578915.1 uncultured Lentimicrobiaceae bacterium | reverse complement strand
CGATTAACAAAGGATTTCAAAGAACGTTCGGGCATTTTTATTGCCCACTAATGAAGCATCAGTATAATTAAGGAGCTAAAACTAGCATAATTATTAATTCTACAACTCGTCTATTGAATTTAAAATATAAATTTGGGTATTTATTTTTTGTTACTGCCAAGCCTATTCCATTTATTGAATAGGTTTCTTTGCTTTTGAAGATAGAATGGTATTTCACTAATAGTTGGGTTATTCCAATCCCATATATGACTTGTTGGTAACAATCATGCTGCGAAGCTCATTAATATACTCATTGCCCCTGGCAGAGTATGCCCCCAGGCCACCCGCCATTCTCAAGGCATCCGGTGATTCATCATTTTTACGGTTTTTAAATCTTTCTTTTCTGAGTTTACTAAAAAGAGGGTGTGAATTAAGAAACTGCAAATAATAACGCACCGACAAGGATACACTTTCAAAAACGGCCACTTCATGCGTATCACCTTTGGGGCGTCTTTTGGGAATAATACCACAACCGGGCGTAAAACACCATTGGCCAAAGATGTTATTTGCTTTTCTTGCAAAATAGGAGGTGCCCCATGCCGATTCAAGAGCCGCTTGCACTAATGCCAGTTCGGGAGGAATAATATCCACATGTAACAATAAATCCTCATAGCATTTTGAGTTGTTGAGGTCTGTGTTTTTGATGCGGTAGCGCACAAGCATTTCTTGAAGCTTTGCCCTCTCATCCTCTGATAATTCAATGTTGCTAATAAATTTTGTTTGCATGTCAACAATGAATTTCCTTTCGGTAAGCACACGTTCATTTTCAGCACTAATATACGTCTTCATAAATGTAAAAAAACGCTTTTTCTTTTTCTTAACATTATTTATTGCTGCGAAATCAGGTAAGTCACTTTTTATAAGATCACGTTTCGCATCATTTGGTTCTGCAGATGGCTTCTTGTTTTGTAGGTTTGTTTTTTTATTTTCTTTTTTTTCGACAAATAGGCTATCCTCCACCACCTCAATATCATGCATCACGGTGTCAATCACATCTTCTTCTAATTGCTCAAACTCAAACTCAAAATTCTCTTTTACAATTTGATTGGACAGGCTGTCCTTTTTCAGGTATTTTGGGTCAATCTGGTAATTATCGTATTTGGTGAAATCATTCACTTTAATTATAAGTTGAAGTTTTTTTACATAATACCCGCGTAGTTCACTGTATTTTAATAGGCCGTTTACTAAAACATAAGGGTTTTTCACTTCTTTCCTCTGACGTCTGAAATCACTATAGGGTCCGTTGCTAATGGTAAGGAAATAATCCTCTATTGATTTCGATAAACTGGGATACCTTTTTAAGTATGTATATTTTCCATCGCGATCACTATTGGAAATAATGCGGTCATCATTTTCATTAAATGACCAAACGCCAAAAACATTATTGGCTTCCAAAAAAAAGCGGGACGTTCCCCAGCCACTTTCAACGGCTGATTGAGCTAGCACGATGCTGTTCGGGTGTGTGTTTAGTTTACTCAATAGTTGATCAAAATTTTCAGATTGGTATTTCTTAAGTAGTTCTTTTAGGAAAAGTTTATCGTCTTTGGGAAGCACCGAAGTATCCGATGAGATTAATGCCCTGACTTCATTTTGTCTGTTTTTTAATTCTGCTCTTACCGTCAAAATTGCCGGTAGGATCATAGCTACAAACTTTTGTTTTTTTTCATCAACAGAAAGGTCTGCTAACGAGATAACACTTGTATAATCATAAGGTTTTACCAACGAATCGATGCTCTGAATATCGCTCACCTTACGAATCTTTTTTGAAATTGTTTTGACGGGACCGTTGTCGCAAGCACTCAATAGCAGCGTAGCTAAAACAAAAGTTAGGCAACTCTTAAAGTGGATTATTTTTTTTGATGAACGCATGTTAATGTAAGTGTTATTAGAAGGCATTTTTCGCACAAAACTAAGCATATATTTTTTTCTAGCTTTTGAACTTGAAGTGGAAGTGACTTGAGAAGACGTTCAACACCTTACAAAAAGTGGCAAATGCTATTGCCGAGAGAATTGTCTATGTATATATCTGAGTTTGGCCAGTGCTTTATCCGCAGTTATATAACATTAGTTTACACGAGGGATGTGTTCATCGAGCCTGTAATAAATGTGTGTTTAATTCCGCCTGCACTAAAGCAGGATCGGGTGGTGCTGACCTCATGAAATTCTATTTTTAGCAGTGCTAATATGTTGTTTAATTGAATGATTAGTAGTAGATTGCGAAGTGCTTTCTTGTCAAAATCCTACGCGGTTTGATAGGCATAAAAACCTTGATGTTTTGTGTTTCACTTGTCATTACTTAGGTAAAATGTTTAATTTAAATGCCTCCTTTCTAAGAAGAGGGCTAGCCAGCAAAAAGCACAAAATTTTTGTGTTTTGTGTCTCTATAGTATTCAAAGTTCATAACTAACCAGTGTATTGAAAGTTAGTGATGATTGAGGTTACGATCATTCTTGTATAGCCTTTGTGTAACTTTGTGCTTCTCCGTGCAACATTGTGTAACAGCTGTTTCACAGAGAGCCACGAAGAGAACACTGAGTTTCACAGAGTAAAGTTGAAGTGTGTATTTTAATTTGACACTGATGAGTTACCAAAGTTCAATATCATGAAAAATGTTCATTTACATTATCGACCGCGCAATTCTTGTAGTTGATGGATTAAACAGTATAAATAAAGTGCTTGAATAGCAGACTACGATTCAAGGGTAAAGTCATTGCGCTGGATAATTATTTACGGCTGATAGCCGCCATTAGTCTTTAAGTCAATCGTTTACCCAAGCACATTTATGATGATGAGTTAAATGAGTAATTTGTCTCTTTATCTTTGGTAAAAAAAACTATCGTGTAGTAACTCCAATATGGTTTATGGGTTTGGGTATGTAAAAACCCCTTCAACCTAATTCAAGCTGTAATCTTCAGGCAACTTCAGCCATTTCTCATAATTTGTTCCCATTCGTCTGACAAAATGACGCCACATCAGTTGCGATTGTGTACGAAATAGCGCATTCACGCTGGCATCAGAAACCAACCACGAATTGCGTTTTAATTCATCTGTTAGCTGTTTAGTTTCCCAACCGGCATAGCCCAGAAAAAAGCGAACTTGTGAATTGTTTACTATACCAGTTTCAATCATCGATTGCAATACCTCCATATCGCCTCCCCAAAATAAGCCGTTCATTACTTCTAAGCTATTGGGAATCAAATCGCCCAGCGTATGCAGAAAGAATAATTGATCGGTCTGTACTGGCCCACCCAGAAAAATTGGCGCATCGAAATGCGGAAAATCCTTCACAATATCATTCAGGCGCTTGTCAACCTTTTTATTCATTATCAAACCGAAAGAACCCTCACTTTCTTCGTGTTCAACAAGAAGCACCACCGATCTGCCAAAGTAAAAATCAGCCATCAACGGCTCTGATAGCAACACCTTGCCTTTTGTTGCTGTCAGCGTGTTCGATTGGATATGAAGTAGCTTGTCGATGTCCATGATAATAGTTTTTTCGTTTGTTGTGCCCTCTTTTTGTGCAAATGGCTAACTTTACAAACTTAATCAAAAAATATACCACAGCTTGAAAAGCCTTGACAGTCAAATAAAATTTATGCAACTCAGGGAGCAATTTCCCCAATTTGTTTACCAAAGCTACACTTTTTGTCTCAAAAATGGCACGCTATTATTAAAATTTAAGTTCTCTCTATCTAATAAATATACTTTTGAACCCGAGCTGCAAGTTCCTGCACGCAGTTTTTACAATTGGGAAGCTATTTCGCCGGCGCAGATGGAAAATCTGGTGTTTCACATCGGTATGATAGAACTTATAAGTTATTGGAAATTAACTTGTTCTCCAATTATTATTATTGAGCCGTTTAAGCTTAGCGAAACGCAAATAGCTTTCTGGGAAAAATTATATTATCACGGTCTGGGCGAGTTTTTTTACCTTAATGGGATCCAAACTTCTGAATCCGACTTTGTAAACATTAAATCGGTATCTGACAAAACACTTTCTAAAATGGAAATCCCGCTTTCGCGGAAAGTGCTTATTCCAGTT
>CAZOEV010000316.1:1505-4088 GCA_964578915.1 uncultured Lentimicrobiaceae bacterium | reverse complement strand
GCCTCAAAGCTGTTTTTGGTAATTTTCGACTGATTTGTTCTACCATATTCTGTTGCTCTTTCACCAGGCGTAATGTATAACGTATTTTTCGGCTATTGTCGGCCAGCTTATCCCTAAATTGCTCAAAGCGATCCATTATCATATCAGCTAATTCCGAAGGCGTGATGGCATTGGTGTGTGCCACCATCTCGCTCACCGTTTGATTGGTTGCATGGCCAATTCCCGTAATCACCGGAATTGGAAAGCTAGCAATGGCTTTAGCGAGTTCAAAGTCATTAAATGAAGCCAAGCCAACTTCTCCACCGCCTCCGCGGATAATAGCCACCAAATCAAAATGATGTACCAGCTTTTTTATTTCTGAAAGTCTTTTGAGCATTTGATCTACTGCTTGTTCGCCTTGAAGCAAAGAAGGAAAAAGCTGGTATTGAAGCCTGAAGCCCTGCATACGTGACTCAGTAATTTTCACGAAATCTGCATAACCTTTGCTGGTTGAAACAGAGATAATTGCTAACCGCTTGGGAAGTAAAGGCAATTTTTTGCTTTTGTTGAGATCAAAAATTCCTGCTGCTTTAAGTTTGGCTATAGTTTCCTGTTTTTCACGCTCCAAGTCTCCAAGTGTAAAGGTGGGGTCGATAGCGTGAATTTGCAGCGTGAGGCCGAAATTCGGATCAAACTTAATGCTGACAAGCATCAAAAGATTGATGCCATCACTAAGTGGCTGCTGTAACAGACGCAGAAATTCCTGGTTGGCTTGCTGATAAGTATCGCTCCAGAGTGTGCCACGAATCTGCGCCACCACACGGCCGTCCGCTTTTTGTAGCAAATCAGGATAGCAATGGCCTGAGCGAGGATAATAATTCAGTTTGTTCATCTCGGCTTTCACCCAATAGCGGCTGCCGTAGCGCTTATTCAGCGTTTGTCGGATGCTGTTCATCACTTCCAGCAATGAAAAAACCTGCTTATCGTTTACAGTTGTTGGCATGTGAAAATTTGAGAAACAAATATAACAATTCCAGCTTTGGCAGGACTCCATTTTTTTTACATGACAGGAATATTGTACTTTAGCAGCAAAATCAGCCATTATGAACCGTGTCTTAATTGTTTCGAGCCTGAGTAGTGATTTAGCCTTCTATCTGAAGTGCAACGAGGGAAATGAAAATATTACTATTGAGCAGCTAAGGCCGCATGTTGGTGGCGATATTATTCAATATCTTTCAGAAAAAAAAATCGATGTTGTAATATTGTCGGCCTGTGATGCACAATGGGCTACAGAAGATTTTATTATCAAATTGATTGAGCATTTTCCAAAGATTGCGTTTTTACTGGCCTGCGATAAAAATGACGAAGATCGGGCACTAAGCTTTTTAAAAATTGGTGTACAAGATTATTTTCTAAAAGAAAGATTAGACACTTTCATGCTTAGAAAATATGTGCTGACTGCTCTTGTCCGAAGAAATCTGCGCAATGAAGCCATTGAATCTAGCAAAAAAGAGCAGGAAGCCCGCGAATACAGCAGCCGTTTGCTTTCACGCATGAGCCACGAAATTAGAACGCCCATGAATGCCGTAATCGGCATGGCAGAATTACTTGACGATACCGAGCTAAATAGCAAGCAGCGCTATTACCTTCAGCTGATTAGGGATAGTGGCACAATGCTGGTAAGCTTGTTTAATGATTTGTTGGATTATGCCAAGATCGAATCTGGCAAAGTGAAGATACACTCACGCCCTTTTTCAATTAAAAAGGCTATGCAAGAAGTCATGGAATCAGCTCTGCCACAGGCTCTTGAAAAGAAAATCGATTTACTACTGCATACTAGTCCGCAACTGCCTGAAATGCTGATTGGTGATGATTTAAGAATCAGGCAGGTGATGATGAATCTAGTGGATAATGCTATAAAGTTTACGGATGCTGGATCGGTAAGGCTGTCTATTTCTGCCGAAGAGCAAACCGATAAACATATTTTGAAATTTGAGGTTAAGGACACAGGTCAAGGGATTAAAAAAGAGGTTATTCCGCAGCTTTTTAAGCCTTATGTAAAAGGTGTTGAACACGAAGCAGCTCAAATCAAAGGTGTCGGCCTTGGGCTTTCGATATGTGATCAGTTGGTGAAAAGGATGAACGGCGCCATAACCGTGACTTCCGTGCTTGGAAAAGGTACTGCTTTCACCGTAACTTTGCCACTGCCAGTGGTAGAGGATCAGCCTGAGCCTAAAGACAAAGATGCCTTGAAAAATAAACGCATTCTTTATGTTACGCATGATCTGCTATATAACGATTTGTTGGCTAACTATTGCGATTATTGGGGAGCAAAGCTTGAGGTGGTGCAAGAAGAACAAGATTTGCCTGTGTTTACTAAGAATATGGAGGATTATGACCTGTTAATCACAAATCTAAGATCGAGCTTTAAACTAGATTTAAAACTGATTGATGCAGTGCGCAAAGTGCACGAAATGCCGCATGTTTTGCTCAAAAATCGAGATACTGTTAACGATCAGCTCGTTGTGATCAGAAAAGATACCGTGATTTTGCTCAAACCACTACAAATGGAAGAGCTTTTTGAAACGGTGTTATCTGTTTTTG
>CAZOEV010000316.1:0-1495 GCA_964578915.1 uncultured Lentimicrobiaceae bacterium | reverse complement strand
TTGAAAAAAAGGCAGACGCATTGAATAAGCGCGAATTATCAACTGGATTCGACGAACGCAAGGCGGAATATCATCCATTGGAAATACTTGTGGCAGAAGATAATCCAATTAATCAAAAGATTATCCTGAGTGTTTTAAGCCGTTTTGGTTACAGTCCAAGGCTGGTAGAAAATGGCAAACAGGCGCTGGATTCTGTTTTGGGAAGGACTTACGATTTAATTCTTATGGATATACAAATGCCTGTGATGGATGGTGTTGAGGCGTGTAAACTCATACGGCAACGGGTTGCTAGTGAGGTGCAGCCGCGTATTATAGCGCTTACAGCCGATGCCTTGCAACAAAGCAGCGAGGAATATATACAAAACGGAATGGACGGAGTTCTTTATAAGCCTGTGCAAACCAGAGAGTTGCTTAAAGTAATTTCGGATACTCCCACACGCGAGCGAAAAATTGTACCAGATTTTTAAACTTTTAGGCTACGGCTCGTCAGGGAATTTTTCTGGCTTGCTGTATGCCGGATTATTTAGGAAATTTTCATCATGCAAGGTGGCGATAAAAGCTTTTAAATCAGCTTTTTCATTAGGCGTCAGTTGCACGCCTCCGCGCAAAAGATGGTGCATAAGCGGATCAACCTGATCAGTAATAACCAAGTTGTGCGAATAAAAATCAATGACTTCATCCAAGGTTTCGAAGCGGCCATCGTGCATATACGGCCCACTTAGGCTGATATTACGCAAAGTGGGTGCTTTGTAAGCGCCTTTGTGCATGATATCTCCTGTTATGGCAAAACGATCTGCGATGTCATCAAAAATACTGTCTTTCCCGTTATTATAGAAAAGGTGTGTAGTGAACAAAGGATTGCCAAAACCGCCGTGGCAATGAAAACAATCCGCACCTTCTTCCGTAGTGAAAAGTATAAATCCATTCAGCTCACTTTGCGAAAGCTGTTCTTCCCCACGCAGATAACGATCTATTTTGGCCTCTGCCGAAACAAAAGTGCGCACAAACTGTGCAATTGCCTTTTCAATATTATTGAAAGTAATCTGTTGGTTTCCAAAGGCTTTATAAAATAATTCCGGGTAACCATCTAGTGTTTGGAAAAGTGCTTTCACGTGATTGGTATCGGCATTCATTTCATCAGAAGCCATCACGGAGGTGCGAACAATATCTTCGATATTTCTAAAGTTTGAGTTGTCATTATTTTTGTAAACACCACCATTCCAGCCATATCCGCTGTGATTCCAAACAAGATTAACCAAGGGTAAAACCACATGATGCGTTTGCTGCCCGTTGAGGCCATGAACAAAACCTCCTTCAAAAGCTGGGTGATCGATTCCAGGCTCAAAATTATTTTCCTGAATATGACATGTGGCGCAGCTCATCAGCGAATCGGGATGTGTGCGGCCACTCAGGCGACCATCATAAAACAAATACCTGCCCAGGGTAACGCCCTCTTCCGTCATCGGATTATCCTCTGGAATATTTAATTTTGTTG
>CAZOEV010000315.1:0-4120 GCA_964578915.1 uncultured Lentimicrobiaceae bacterium | reverse complement strand
AAAAGTTGCTGCCGAAATGCAAATGCCCGCAGTCGGGATGTGCGACACCGGCAATTTGATGGGTGCCTTTCATTTTGTAAGTGCCGTAAATGCCGAAAATGCTAAGCGTAAAAAACAGGCCAAAGAAACACAAATTGAAGTAAGCCCATTAAAAGCGATTTTGGGCAGCGAAATTTATATCTGTAACAACCTGAAAGATAAAACCGTAAAGGATAACGGCTATTTGACACCACTTTTTGCCAAAAACAAAAATGGTTACCGAAACCTTTCTATGTTGAGCAGCATTTCGCATACTGAAGGTTTTTATTATGTGCCACGAATTGACAAAGAGACACTCTTAAACTTTAAGGATGAGCTGATTGTAACGACCGGCGGACTTTCTGGTGAAGTGCCTCACCTGCTGCTTAATGTGGGAGATCATCAAGCTGAGGAAGCCTTAATCTGGTATAAAACGCATTTTGGCGAAGATTTTTATATTGAGCTAAATCGCCACGGTATTCCTGAGGAAGACCACCTGAATGAGTTCTTGCTCGAAATGGCCAAAAAGCATAGCATCAAATATTTTGCATCTAACAATACCTATTATATAAGGCAAGACGAAGCCGAGGCCCACGACTTTTTATTATGCATAAAAGACAACGCCAAAAAGCACGAACCAATTGGCAGAGGTTATGGCTTTCGCTTTGGCTTCCCGAATGACCAGTTTTATTTTAAGTCGCCGCAAGAAATGCAGCAGCTTTTTGCTGACCTGCCTGAAGCCATCACCACCATTGAAGAAATTACGGACAAAATCGAACCTTTCGAGCTGCAACGGGAAGTTTTGCTGCCCGAGTTTGAAATCCCGGAACAGTTTCAAGACCCTTTAGACGCTGAAGATCATGGCAAAAGAGGCGAAAACAATTACCTGCGTCACTTGGCTTACGAAGGCGCGAAATCGCGCTATGGCGAAATAAATGAAGAAATTAGCGGTCGACTAGATTTTGAGCTAGAAACCATTCAAAAGACAGGCTATCCCGGCTATTTTTTAATTGTTCAGGATTTAATTGCAGCGGCCCGAAAAATGGGTGTATGGGTTGGTCCAGGCCGTGGATCTGCGGCTGGTTCGCTAGTTGCTTATGCTATCAGTATCACCAATATAGATCCATTAAAATATGGTTTGCTGTTTGAGCGTTTCTTGAATCCGGAGCGTATTTCAATGCCCGATATTGATATTGATTTTGATGACGAAGGCCGTAACAAAGTGATTGAATACGTTACTAATAAATATGGCCAAAACAAAGTAGCTCAAATCATTACCTACGGCACTTTGGGTACAAAGTCCGCCATTCGCGATATTGGCCGCGTGCTGGATGTCGACCTGCCCTCGGTTAACAAACTAGCAGCTTCCACACAAAATATCAAGCTAGGGCATTTCTATTCATTATCTGATGAAAAACTAAAGAAGAAATACCGCCCCGACCAAGTGGAGGCTGGCATGCAGCTCAAAAAGATGATGAGTGAAAACACCAACGAAGGCAAAATCCTGAAAAACACCCTTCAAATTGAAGGCTTGGTGAGAAATACTGGAATTCACGCTTGTGGCTTTGTCATCACTCCCTCCGACTTGCGCGAGCTGGTGCCCGTTACCATGGCAAAAGACGCGCAGCTTTGGGTTACTCAATTTGATAACTCTGTGGCAGAATCTGCAGGCTTGCTCAAAGTGGACTTTTTGGGTTTAAAAACCCTCTCACTCATCCGCGACTCCATAGAAATTATTAAGCAGCGCCGCAACCTAACCATTGTTGCCGATGATATACCGCTTGATGATCCGGAAACTTATAAGCTTTTTCAAAATGGTGAAACCGTGGGCGTTTTTCAGTATGAAAGTGTTGGAATGCAAAAGCATCTGCGTGAGCTAAAACCAACTGAATTTGCCGATATGATTGCCATGAACGCACTATATCGCCCAGGGCCAATGGCTTATATTCCGAATTATATAAAGCGTAAGCATGGCCAGGAACCAATAACTTATGACCTGGAGGCCATGCGCGGAATTTTAGAAGAAACGCATGGCATCACGGTTTACCAAGAACAGGTGATGTTGCTTTCTCAAAAATTGGCAGGCTTCTCCAAAGGTCAGGCCGATACCCTGCGAAAAGCCATGGGAAAGAAAAACCGCGATTTACTGGCCAAGCTTTATACCAAATTTATCGACGGGGGAAAAGCACTCGGACATGATGAAAAAATATTAGAAAAGATTTGGAAAGACTGGAATGCCTTTGCTGATTATGCCTTTAATAAGTCGCACTCAACCTGTTACGCCTTTATTGCGTTTCAAACCGCCTATTTAAAGGCTAACTATCCTGCCGAATTTATGGCATCCGTCTTGAGCAATAATATCGGTGATATCAAGCAGGTAACTTTCTTTATTGATGAATGTCGCCGCATGAAAATCAAGGTTTTAGGGCCTGATGTGAATGAATCCGTTTACAAATTTACCGTGAACGATAAGGGCGAAATCCGTTTTGGCCTGGGAGCCGTAAAAAACCTGGGTGAAGCCGCTGTAGCTTCCATCCTTGAAGAACGTGAGAACAACGGACTTTACAATTCTGTTTTTGACTTTTTATCACGCAGTAATCTGCGGCAAGTCAATAAGCGCAGCATAGAGGCCATGGCGACTTCTGGCGCTTTTGATTCTTTTGAAAACATCCATCGCGCTGTATTTTTCTTCCGTGAAGAAAATGAAAACCAAACATTTCTTGAAAAAGCCATCAAAATTGCCAATCAAGCCAATGAAGCCAAAAATTCGCCACAATTTGACTTGTTTGGAGGTGAAGTGGGCGTTGAAACCGTGGAACTTACAATACCTGAATGCGAGCCTTGGTCGAAGATGCGTGAGTTGCAAATGGAGCTCGACAGCGTTGGTTTTTATATTAGCGCACATCCGATGGACATGTTTCGAATTCCTATCCGCTTTTTCGCCAACACACATATTCAGCAGCTGAAAGAGAAAATGGATGAGCTAAAAGGTGTAAAAATTAGCTTTGCTGGCCAAATAATGAGCGCCGAACACCTGAGTTCAAAAGCTGGAAAACCTTATGGGCGTTTCCGCATCGAGGACCATAGCGATGCCATGGATCTGGTAGCTTTTGGCGAAACCTATCTAAAGATCAAGTACTTATTGGATGTTGGAATTTTCGTATTGTTACATGGAAGTCCAATGCCTTCATTTAGGGACAGTGAACAATTGGAACTAAAAGTAATGGATATGCAGCTTTTGGATAATCTGCTGGAAGGCACTTCCAAGGCGATAAATCTTAAAATTAAGGTAGACGAAATGACCGAAGCCGAGATGCAGGAATTAATTACTTTAATTAAAACTAATCCAGGTAAACAAAGTTTTTCGGTACGGCTGATTGACCAAGACAATCGACTCGCTTGTAGCCTACAGCCTAATAAGTTACGCATCAATGCACAGGAGGTTTTGACAGAATTAGATAAACTTCCTTTTGTAGAATTTGAGCTAAACTAAGTAAAGCTTTTGATTTTGGTATGGATATAATGAGAACATTAACTATTTTTGTGCAAACTTTGAAAAAATAATAAAAATGGCATTAGAAGTAACAGACGCCACTTTCGAAGAAGTGGTTTTAAAATCAGAAGTTCCTGTAATCGTTGATTTTTGGGCAGTTTGGTGTGGTCCTTGCCGCACTATCGGACCAATTGTTGAAGAAATTGGAAACGAATACGAAGGAAAAGCAAAAGTGGTAAAAGTTGATGTGGACTCAAACCAAGGAACCGCCGTAAAGTATGGCATTCGTAACATTCCTACACTTTTGTTTTTCAAAAATGGTGAAGTCGTCGATAAACAAGTTGGCGTAGTTCCTAAACCACTTTTGATAAAAAAATTAGAAGCCTTGATGTAGTCTATTTTTGGCTAAAATTCTTAATGCCCGTTGTGAGATATCAGCGGGCTTTACTTTTTTTACACACAATGAAATATACCATAAACCATGATTCGGTAGGTCGCTATAGCAATTTAGAATTTCTGGCGCGGCAGGTGGTTGAAGGCTTTATTACCGGCCTTCACAAAAGTCCTTTTCATGGTTTTTCTGTTGAATTTGCCGAACATCGGCTGTAT
>CAZOEV010000314.1:0-4135 GCA_964578915.1 uncultured Lentimicrobiaceae bacterium | reverse complement strand
AGGACAACTGCTGGAAGAAGGTCAACTTAATTCGGGAAGTCAGCAGCTTGAGCTCCAAAACCTATCACAGGGCATGTATCTGATCGAAGTATGGGCATCGGAAACGTCTCGCAAAAAGGCTCTGTTTATGAAAAATTAGACCATATTATTAGATGATAAAGAGAAGTCTTCTTCAAATACGTGGCAATTCTTACCGCTATCTCTACAAAAAGCAAAACATAAAAACTGCTGTCAGGGGATTAGTGGTAGGAATGATTTTGAGCTTTTCTTTGTTCTTCTCCAGTCAATTGTTCTCTCAAGAAAGTAAAGGTGTTTTATACGGAGGATTGGGGCTTGGGCTTTCGAATCAAGCAATTTTGCCACATCAGCAAAAGCGTTTACAGATAGGCAGTTCTCCCGTAAGCACGCTTGTTTACGAATTGGGCTATCAAATGAGTATTCATAAATCAATTATTGCAAGATCTGGCGTTGGTTATAAAACTAAGGGGGTAAAAATTGATTCAAAGTATTTGCGCTATGGTAAATGGAAAACAGCTAGATATATAGAAAAGAATCATGCTATTTCCGCTTCAATAGCAACGTTATTTATGCCAGGTAAGAACAAAAAGAAAAGTATTTATTTATTATTAGGCGCAGCTTGTGATTGGATTATTGGTGATAAACCACAAGCTTCAAAATACCTTGACAAAAACACGCCTGTTTATTTCGATAATGATAAATACAAGCGCATGACAGTGAACGCCTTATTTGGCTTGGGCGTTCCAATTTATCAGAGTTTGTCTCTGCAATTATTGTATTCGCGTGCCTTGAGAGACAGTTTCAGTGACAACCAACTGAGTATAAGGGATAATTTTTGGAGTATCACATTTACAGTGAGTAAAGTAAAGAAACAATGAAAACTTTTGTAATTTTTGAGAATAGATTGTGGTGGCTCGGATTGCACTTCGACAGGTTCTGTACAGGCAAATCGGCGCCAAAGGAGGTATGGCTCCAATACGGTGCATTAAAAATACAAGGTTGATGATGAAATTAAAATTAGAAAAAAGACCTTTATTTCAAATGTTTAAAATTCAGTTTGTAGATATTTTAGGGCTTGAAACTGGATTATTAATTGGTATTTATTTTACCGAATTTTCGTTTTGGACTTTTCAATTGGCATTACTTCCTGTCTATTTTGTGTTACTCCTGATTTCCAAGTACAACAAATCTGTTACACTAATCGAAATAGATATTGATAATAAACTATTCAAGTTTAATCAAGATTACCTTTTAGTATCATCAAAACACTATGAGATAGCTTTTGACGAAATATATATTAGTGTAAAATTGAGATGGTTGTTTACATATCTTACTCCAGTAGTTGGAATTAAACAGCGTGGTAAAACGGTTGTAGTTATACCTCTTTACCGCTCTATATGGGAAAAAGACGAGATTAATTTATTTTTGAGTTCGGTAGGTGAGCTTGAAAAGCAGGATATGATTAAAGCAGATTTCGGCCCCTTTAAGTTTTCCCGCTATTGCTTGTTCGGCAACTGCCTCTCCATAAACCAATCAGACCCATTAAACCAATAAGCCGAAATCTCACTTAAATCAATTCCTCCTTATGGTCTGCTCCTAAATAACCTGCACATGTCTATTGGTTATTTTGCTCACTAACAACAAGCTAAGCTATAAAGAAGAATAAAAGCACTTTTCACCACAAAATATATTGTTTAAGTGTATTACTTTCAACACTGCACATACTTATTCAATCGGCATTCAGCATCAGCTTTTGCAGTGTTCCGCAAAAAGGCACTGCACTTGCTATTTGCTTTTATGTCATTCAGGTTATTGAAACAAAATGATTTGATTGTGTACTTTTGAATTATTTTTATGCTTGCACTCAGGCAACCTTTTGGTTATTTGGTGTTATGCCTTTGTGATATGATGCAAAAACCGCTTGGGTACGATTTCATTCATCGCCTTATTAAAGGCGACAAAAAAGCTGTAGCTGACTGGTATGACCACTCGGCTCCGCTGCTTTTGGCTATCAGTATGCGGTATGCTACCTCGGTAGAAGATGCCGAAGATTGGTTGCACAACGCCATGATGAAGATGCTTAAGGCTTTGCCAGCATTTGAGTATGGCGGCCCAGGTCGCTTCGAGGCATGGATGAAAAAAATTATGGTCAACACAGCACTTGCTCAATTGCGCACACAGGCCAAAAAGCGCCTTATTCCTTTCGAGGCTTTTGAAGAGATTCTTGCCTCGGAGGCCGATTCAGACGACCAAGTTATTGATGAACGGCCCGATCCTGACACATTAATCGTGTGGATTCAATCGCTCCCGATCGGATACCGAACTGTGCTTAACTTATATGTTTTTGAGCAGTTTTCACATAAGGAAATCGCTGATG
This sequence comes from uncultured Lentimicrobiaceae bacterium, assembly GCA_964578915.1. Classification (GTDB taxonomy): domain Bacteria; phylum Bacteroidota; class Bacteroidia; order Bacteroidales; family F082; genus UBA5536. The sequence continues at coordinate 1,740 of CAZOEV010000314.1, read as the reverse complement.
AACTGGGCATCAGCGAAAACACATCAAAATCACAACTATCAAAAGCCAGGGCATATCTGCGAAAGAAGGCTGATGGCATGAATGTAGAACTTCAATCAGAAAACAATGGATAAGGAAAAAACAGATCAATGGCTGCGTAGTACGCTCCAGGATTACAAGCCCGTGCCAGGCAGAAAAGGGCGCGAGGCTTTCCTTGAGGCTGCTGCAGCTGCAAATTCGACCTCAGGGTCAGGATTTTGGCGCAAAACCAGCTTGTTGTGGCTATTGCTATTTCTTGCCATACCAATTCTTGTGTTTTATTTTCAGCAGCCCGAAACCCTTGACCTGCCATCAAAGGTGAAAAATGATACCATACAAGTCGCGCAACCGACTATTCCAAAATCAATTCAAATTGAGGAATCACAAACTCCCCAAACCGCTAAGCTGGAAAGCTTTAAGAGGAATGCCGCGTTCACCGATACTGCTAAACCAGAAGTAAGAGCAGTTATACAACAGCCTGAAATTCACAATCACGAAACTGCAACTTCAAATATTGATTCAAAACACGAAGCGCTTGGAAAGCCTGAACTTCATAAGCCATCTCAAATAAATCTGACAGAAGACAAAAACAAGACTTTTGATGACGAGCCTAATTCTCCAATCCTGCTGGATGAGGGAATAGATCCTGTTATGAATTCTATTTCAGATGAAGCGCAACTTACTGCAATTGAGTTGTCTGTGCTGATAGGGGAGGGGCAAGAAAAGAATACAGGAGTAAAAATGAATTCGAATGCTGCCAACACTACACAAGCGAATCGCCAGGATGAAGCCAGCATAAAAACTTCTTCCCGTGAGTACGACCATAAACTCGAACAGCTGTTTTATTACAGGCCTGAGTTGGTTTACAACCTCATCGAAAGCAATAAGTTAACACACAATATTGGCTACAATTTGGCGTATCATTTTTTCAACGGACGCTACAGCATCACATCGGGTATTGGGCTTTCGTTTAGCAATGGCTATTATGAATATGCCACCGAATACAATGAATTTTTGGGCAAATTTGACCGGCTCGACAGTATTACTTTTGCCTGGGACCGGCAGCAATATAACCTGATCCCAACAATTTTCACTACCGAGGAAGATGCCTTTGATGAGCAGGTTTCTGTAGCCTACGCCAAAATTTATAAACAACACCTCTATCTGCAAATTCCATTTATGATGGGATACGATTTCTATCGCAACTCACGCTGGCGCGTGGGAATCAGAACAGGGCCCCGCATGTCAGTGCTGATCGACACCAAAACACTCACTTTTTTGCCTGATAATGGCGCCAATAAGGTGATACAAATCAACCAGATTACGCCTGACAGAATCAAAACTAACTGGCAACTTTCTGCCGGAATACAGTTGAGTTATGCCACAAAAAACAGACTTATTATTGGCCTTGAACCCGAGTTTTCGTATTATTTTAACTCAGTTTACGAATCGCCAAATCAGCAAAAAGCCCCGTGGAGCCTAAGTTTGCGCCTTATTTTTGGTTTTTATTGAAAATCATCAGGCAACCTTTTCCAAAAATTGGGTTTTAACAGTATATTTTTAATCGAATAATAAATACAGATCAACTATGAAAAAACTATTCACTTTCCTTGTCATACTACTTCACCTGAGCAGTTTTGCACAGTTTCAACTCGATATCTCAGGCTATGTTTACGAAAGCAGTCCGCAAGGCCAGACTGTTCCTGGCCAACTGATTCAAAT
>CAZOEV010000313.1:0-4141 GCA_964578915.1 uncultured Lentimicrobiaceae bacterium | reverse complement strand
ACCGCAGCGACCTGATAGAAGTGTTGGCTGTAAACTATGGTGAAGATTTTGCCTACATCGACAGCGAGAATGCACGTTTACGCATAAACTGGTATAGTCTGGAAAGCAAAGCCTTCAATACTGATGAACCAATTGCTAAAGTTACAGTGCGCGTACTGGCTGATATAGCCACAGGTACTGAGCTCTTTAGTTTGAATGCCGGTACTGAAATGGCAGATGCCTCGGCACAGCCAATTCCGGGACTGAACCTCAAAACTAATGCTTTGGCAACCAGAGATGGTGTAGCCAGTAATGACGTATTGGTTGCTGACAACTATCCAAATCCATTCAAGCAAAGCACCACAATCAGCTATAGCCTACCAGAAGCCGGTAAGGTTCAAATCACCTTGTTCGATATGATGGGAGCACAGGTTGAAACTATCTTTGAGCAACAAGCTGAAGCAGGTCTGCATACACTTGAATTTAATAGAAACGATCTGAAACCTGGTGTGTATCAATACCGTGTTATCCTCGACGGAGAATCACGCTCACATGCCGTGGTAAAACGTATGATTGTTATAAAATAAGTTATGTATTAAGTGGTTTCTGGTGCTTTTTAGCACCAGAAACCGCTTTAATAAAAACACGAAGAAAAGTAAAATGAATCTTTTTGCCCAGATAAAAAGAACAAACAGCATCAACAGCTATTTTTGGCTGTTGGTCTGCTTGTTTATGCTTTCCGACACAGTGGCAGCGCAGCCAAGCTTGCGTATATTGCCATCAGCCGGGTGCGTGGGCGAAAATGTGGAGTTTACTTTAGAGGTCAGTAACTTTAATGATATCGAAGCCTTTAGCCTTTATATTCAGGTCGATCCTGATGAGCTTGACTTTCAGCAGCTTATAGCCGACGTTGCACTCGATGGAAACGGTACCCTCTTATATAATTACCAAACGGAACCCCTGCATCAGCTTAGTATTAGTTGGGTAGCAGGCCAGTCCCTTAACCTAAATAACCAGTCTTTGTTGCGCCTCAACTTTGTGGCGCTAGGCAATCAGGCTACACTGAATTTTTCGGAGAGCTGTGAGCTGGTAGGATCTGATTTTATAGCAATAGAACAGGTGAATTATACGGATGGCGTTTTAACCGACTGGTCAGATATGTTGCCTAGTCCCGCTGATACAAGTGTTTCGGCTCAACAGGGTTTCAACCTTCAATTGCCCGAAATAGTTGGGATAAGTTACCACTGGCAACAACTGCTTAATGGCAGTTGGCATCTGTTGCAAAACAGTAGTCAATACAGTGGTGTAAATACAGCCAGCCTCCACGGTCAGAATTTGTCGCTCGGCGAAATGAACTACAGGGCACAACTGCAACTCGGCAGTTGCACTGCAATTTCGCATCCGGCTAAAGTGGTATCAACTCCCTTAGGGCTCGAAGCGCAATATAGCGCTGACAGCGGAATTCGCCTCTATCCTAATCCGGGTAGGGGTAGGGTGTATTTGGCTTTTGATAAATATTATGAGACACTTAGTATTCGTGTCATCAATATCTCCGGACAGTTAATCTATGAAACGCAGTTGTCTAAGGTGTATGCCGGAACCAATTTCGAATTACCCATGGATAAACTGAACAAAAAAGATGCGACCATTGTTTTTATAAGATTAGGAGGCGAATTACTGTTTTCCTCGCGATTGATACGTAACTAAACAAATATAGTTTGAAACATAAAAATAACAATCCTATGAATAGTAAAATAATTACCTTATTAATAGCTTTCATACTGTCAGTTTCGGCAGGCTTTGCCCAAACCTTGCAGTTGGAAACTGTTCCAGATGCTGCCCCAGGGCCAGTGACGGTCAACCTGGATATGTCTGGTTTTACGACCAACATTGGTTCGGCCAGTATCAATATCGCTATCGACACAGAACTGTTAACTTATACAGGGGGCGACATGACTTTTGGTGGCGGCACTATCTTGGTCAATACAAACGATGGTGAACTTCAACTTTCTTGGTTCAATGCCAGTGGAACTAATGCAAACGGCACTTTTGCAGTGCTTGAATTTGACTATGCCGGTGCTTTGGCTACGGATTTGATTTTTAACCAGTCAACAGTCGAAATAGCAAATGTAACTGGCACGAATATTCCTGTCAGCACTTTTATTGACGGAAGTATTTCGCCTGCCACACCAGTGGGCAGCTTCTCATTGGCTGACATTGAAGTGCCCTCTGTAGGGAGTGCAGTAGTAATGCCGCTAACGGCTAATGCCATTGCGCCTGCTACTGACTTTTCTGAGGTTACTGCTTTTCAGTTAGAAATCACTTACGACCCCAGCAAACTGATTTACACCGGTGTGACTGATAATAGCCTGGGTGTGACTATCAATGATAACACTAATGGAATTATTATCCTGTCATGGCATGATGTCACTCCCGCTGACCTTACCGGTAATTTCCTTCTGGGTAACTTTAATTTTAATTACCTGGGGGGTGGTGTGGCAAACCTTGATTTTAATTCAGGTGAAGTTAACACGGAAACTGGTCCCAATCCTGTGGCTGTTGAGTTAGTTGGTGGCTCGGTGCGTGTTGATGCTGCAGGGCCAACACAAGGCTCACTATCACTCCCTGAAATCTATGCCCCTGAAAGCATTTTGCCTATTACTTCAACGGTTATTGTACCTGTGATGGCAACAGATGTGTCAGATCCTGTTTCTGTTATTAATCTGAATATGACTTATGATGCGTCCAAACTCACTTATGTCAGTTACACCGTTGATCAATTATCTGGTTGGAATGTGAATGTAAACCAGGGCAATGGCACCATTGCTATGCAATATATCAATGCAACAGCACAAACCTTAAATGATGGCAGCTTGCTTAGTTTTAACTTTGACTATACCAACGGGGAAGCCGCACTTGCTTTTGCGCCTGGCACAGCCATGCAAACCTCAGTTGATAACTTCCTTAACCTAGATTTGGTTGATGGCTTTGTGAACAGTAGTATGACTATCAGTGCTGAAGCTAACGATGACAACTTCGGTACAGTAACAGGAGGTGGGATTTATTCATACGATGATGAAGTCACACTTGTGGCTACGCCTGAAACAGGTTACAGCTTTGTAAACTGGACTGAGGATGGTATTCAGGTTTTTACAGACGCTACCTATATTTTTGACGCAACTACAGCCCGTGACCTAGTAGCTAATTTTGTAGTTAATGATTATGAACTTACCCTATCAGCATCTCCTTTAGCTGGTGGTACTTTAACAGGTGCAGGCACTCATGTTTTTGGTGCATCAGTTACGGTTGAAGCAACTGCTGCTGCGGGTTATAATTTTATTAATTGGACAGATAGCAATGGAGAAGTTTCAACTGATGCTGCATACACTTTTAATATGCCTGCTGAGGATTTAGCTTTGACTGCAAATTTCGTAGCTATTGAATATACTTTAACACTGGTTTCATCACCTGATGGTGCAGGAGTTCTTAGCGGAGGTGGTGACTATACTGCTGGAACAGAGGTGGCTATTACAGCTATCGCCAATCCTGGTTATCAGTTTGTAAACTGGACCGACGGTATAGGAGAAGTTTCAGCAGTTGCTGATTTCAACTATACTATGCCGCTTGCAGCTGCTACACTAACTGCTAATTTTAGTCCTGTTTATAGCATCAGTGGTAAGGTGAAATACGCCAATACCACCGGTGGTGTTCGGCCTATCAATACCAACGGAACCAGCACAACAGAGGTGATATTGTTTGAAAGCGATGGCACTACTGAAATCACACGCAAAAACGCGGATATTAACGGTGACTATATCTTTGAAGGCTTAGCTGCCGGAGATTATGTTGTTACTGCTCTAACTAATAAACCTTGGGGCGCATCAGGCGTTAATATAGTTGATTATGCCCTTACAAGAGCCTTTGTAACTTCTGGGAATCCTGTCTTACAAGGTATTTATTGGTTAGCTGCAGATGTTAACTCAGCAGGTCAAGTTAATATTGTTGATTATGCATTAATTCGAAACAGAGTAACTACATCAAATTCAGCAGGCTGGTCTGGTCCCGACTGGAAATTTTTGAAAGTTACGGTTAGTGTGTCTAATCAAAATATTATAGATTTCAATATTTTAGGTATTGTGTCTGGTGACGTTAATGCAAATTA
>CAZOEV010000312.1:0-4143 GCA_964578915.1 uncultured Lentimicrobiaceae bacterium | reverse complement strand
CCGCCTCCGCCGCCACCGCCGGAGTTGTCGATCAATTCAAAAGCAAATGCAAGGTCAGGAGTTCCCTGAGCTGTTCCACCAATAACAACCTTGTCAGTAACAAGATCTTCAGAGATGTACAGACCACCAGCGATATAATCGCCAAGTTCAGCACTAACGCTATGTGAAACACCTGTTAAGGCGCCACCAGCGATATCGTACTGCTCAAGCTGACAGCCTAAACCTGTTGAAGTTCCGGTAAAGAACCACAAGTATGGGCCACCTTCGCTAAAGTTGTCAAACGCTGCGCCATACATGCTTGGAGGAGCTACAATAGTATTTAATGTAGCACCACTTCTGTCAAATAATACCATGTTGGTAGCAAAGTTATTGCCCCAGAATGCATCATTTACATCATCGTAAGCAATTGCGCGTACTGCAGTAGGTGCAGTGATAGTTCCAATTAAGGTCTTATTTGTAAAGTCCATTTGGAATACTGTAGTAGAAGCTGCTGCTCCATACATATAAGTACCATCAAATGCTAGATCCCTTACTGAAGATACTCCAGGAATTTGGAATGTCTCCACAAAAGTACCATCCATTGTAAACTTAACGATATCACTACTTGCTGACCATTTGGTAGCATAGATGAATTCGCCATCAGTTTCAGCGCCGGCAAGGCCAACTAATCCGGATGGTGTGTCGATATCGAAGCTAAATTCGAGATCCCACATTTCGCGGCTCATTTCAACTGTTCTGATGTCGGCATTGGCATCCATTTCTGAATTGTTATGACGAGCAATAGCAGTTACATTGCCATCACGTGAATACATATCACGGTTTGTGGCATTGCTTTGCTGAGTCAAGCTTGCAGCATCAAAAGTGAGGGTTCTGGTAGGTGAGCCAACAACAATATTGTCAACAAACCAGATGTACCATAGTCCCATACCGTCGCCATCAATAGCATGGAATGCCAATTTGATGTCGTCACCAGCATAAGCAGCAAGGTCAATTGTGTAAGGACTATCATAGTAGTTCCAAGCATTGCCTGTGAGTGTTGAAGCATCCCACAATGCAGTCCAAGTTGAACCACCATCGGTCGAAACTTTTACATAGTAATGGTCACCATTTACGCTGCCTTCATAAACAACGCTCCAGAAGTCGAGTGAAGCATCCGCATCACAAGTAAATTCAGGGGTGATAAGCCATTCGTCTTGAGCACCAAAATCCCACCATAAACCAGCATGGTAAGTACCAAATGGAGAGAAGTCAGCACTGATATAATCATTAACAGTCCAGAAAGCTGGTACTGGTCCAGTTGTTACTGTATTGGTCTGATCGATTTCCCAGTCAGCTCCTAATGAACCTGATTCGAAATCTTCTTCAATACCATCACCTGATGGAGGTGGAGGTGGAGCTGCAGCACCCCAAGTAAGGGTAACATCCATTCCACTTACAGAACCTGCAAGGTTTTCAGGACCAGGATAGTTTTCACAACTGTAGTAAGTCCAAGTATAATCCATCTTAGCAGATATGCCGTTTGAATAAACAGCAGCCACTTCAGAGAAGTATTCTTCACCTTCTACAAGTGTTGTAACATCATATTGATAGAAGTTCTCCATTACGTCAGCAACAAAGACACCATCCAACCAAACTTTGTAGTATTGTAGTTCGCGGGTCATTGGCTCGTCAGTGACAACAATATTGTCAACAGCGCCACCATATCCCCATGTGCTACCTTCTTCATAGAGGAAGAGTATCTGATCATCAGCAGCAAGTGCCTCTGCTGGTAGAGCAACCATATAGTTCATAGCCCAAGCAGTATTGGTAGCTAAATCTTCCAAAAGAATTGGATCACCACCACCTATACTATAATGAATACTCATAGCATCAAACGAAAGTCTGTAATCGAAGCTCACAAATACCTCGTCAGCGCTAGAAAGGTCTAACATCGGAGATTTTGTAAGAGCAACGATAGGTGTTCCGCCTGATCCGGCTGCATCCGCATTAACAGCGATAAAGTTGGTGCTGTTTCCTGCGAAACTCATAAAGGCTGAAGACAACGAACCGGTGTTACCCCATTGCCAACCATTTACGTTTCCTTGGATTTCCCAACCCATTTCGTCTGCTTCAAAATCTGCTGCATAAGGTTCGAAAGGAATTACACCACCTTGACGCCATGTTGCAAAACCGGTAGGCGTTACATAGAGGTCAGAAACAGGTAATAATAATTCTTCAAGCAACCAAACGAAAGCCTCAGGACCATCGATTAGGTAATCTGTAATTGCAATAGGAGCGAAACCACTTTTCTCAACATAAATGTCATAGGTGCCTTTGCGGAATTCGTCCCACATAAAGAATCCTGTTTCATCTAGTTCGGTTTCATAAACGAGTCCTAATTCAGGTTCTGAAGTATTGGTAAACATTACATCAGTTTCCTCAGGACCGTCAGTACTATTGGTAGTTACGGTAACACTTACAGTTGTAACCATGTCTTTGTCAAGACAGTTAGAGAATACAACTTCTGAGTAGTTTTCTTCGTCATAAACAGCACGAACACCCCATTTGTAAATACCAGCTTCTGTAGAACCCCAAGTATTGTCATTGAATAAAGTATCCAATGTTAATCCAAGGAATTCAAGGTCGCCAGTTTCACAGGTAGTGCGCCATACTTCGTATCCGAATAAACCACGCTCTGGAGCTTCTGTATTGCTTAATACAGGTGCACCACTGCGAGTTACTTCATCAGTAATCGCTACGTTATCAAGTGCCCAATACCATGCCCAACTTGTGGCATCGAAATAATGGAAACGCACCTGGAATTCTTCGTTAGCATACATAGATACATCAATCATCTGCTGATTTGGAGCATTCCATGCACCAGTGGTAATAACCTGATTAAGTACAGTTACCCAGTCAGTTCCGTCATATACATCAACATTACCAAAAGTACCGGTACCTAGGTGACGATAGTATTGATCGAATGTGAGGTAAAGGGCTTCGGCTGTAGCTGCATTCACAACAGGTGAATAAAGCATTTCGTCGAGATTAGCCGGAGTTCCAGCTTCGTCAGAATCGACATAAGCAAAGTTAGTTCCGTCTAATGAAGCACCAGCTGTTTGTGGATTGCCTGCAGGAGTTTCCATATACCAGGTATCGGCAGTGTTGCCACCAGTTACTACTGTCCAGCTTGCAGGAATACCCGCATCAAATGTTTCCATAACAGGTTCAAATGGTGCATACATTGGGTTGTGCCAGGTAACCAATACATTGTTGTCAGTAATTTCTTCTGCTACAACCATGATTGGAGGATATGGGAATTCAACAAGTTCAAAGTCGTTGGTAACTGTAGCATTCAGCACAATTTCAACATCCTCAAGCATTACTGAAGTATAACCCATAGCACTTACCATATAGTCATAAGTACCAGCTATAATCATGCCTTCGTAAGCACCTGTTGCATCTGTAAAGAATTCAAACATAATGTCTGGATCAGCTACATTAACAAGCATTACAGAAGCACCTTCGATAGCATCGCCACCGAGGTAAGCAGCCTGCATTACCATACCGTCAACGCCTGCATTTCCGTCGATTTCAATTTCGTCGGAGCAAGTTACGCCCTGGCATGTTTCAGCACCACTGTCATAAATATAGGTTACACAATACGTGTACATTCCAAATTCGAGGTCTTCGTCGAGGAACATAGCTACTGCTTCTTCTGTGAAGTCTAGTTCAGTATATTCTTCGCCGTTGCGATAGATTCTCAATGCAGCAATGGTGTCGAGTGCCGCAGCATCAACGTTAGTCCATTCGAGCATAACATCAAGCGTACCTTCTACCTGAGCAGCAGCAAAGGCAGTTGGGGCACCGTAATCACCACAAGGAACATAGATGAAATCAAACTCTGCAGTTGGTGATTGGCCTGTTGTATAAACAGCAGCAACACCAGCAGTGTAGGTTTCATAAGGGGTGAGCGTAGCCACATCGAATTGGTATTCATTGTCAGCAGTCTCAGTAACTAACTGACCATCGAGGAATACTTTATTGGTAGTAAATGAACGGCCTGCTTTGGCACGTGAGCCATTGAGCATAACGTCATCAATATTCCACCAGTTAATTCCAAAAGCCTGACCATCAAATATCCATGCAATCTGGAACTCTGCT
>CAZOEV010000311.1:0-4147 GCA_964578915.1 uncultured Lentimicrobiaceae bacterium | reverse complement strand
CCTCAAATATTATTCTGAATAAAATCAAAAAATACTTAGAAAGTGATGACTTTTGTGATATTTCAGCTCAAAACAAAGGCGTTGGATAAATGCCTTTTTCTACTAATTTTCGTAGAATTTCTTGCGCACGGTTTTTGTCCTCTAGATGTGTTATACCAAACCATGTTGCATTGGAAATAAGTACTTTAACGCTCCCTTTTTGTTGCAGTATAAGCTTGTCAATATATGCTGGAATGTAGGCTTCTGCTTTGATTTCGTATTGGTTTTTGTCAAGAAATTCAACTAAATATACTTCTAATAATTCAAAAACTGTAGGATAAAAAGCCCATATATTCATGGAAACCGGAACTTCAGGATCAATTTCAATGGTTTCGTTGGCTAGAATACTTTCCACAGTACCTTCCGCATTTCGCGCTAGGCCTATATATTCATTAATATTTATAAGCTGATTATTGGTGTTAACTTGACATATTCCGCGATTCACACTTCCAAAATCCGACAGTGTTTTGTCTAATTGATAGGCATTCAAGGCATAAATATACGGATTACTGTTTCGCTTAAAATAGTTAGAAATATTTTGATAGGCTTCGTGGCCGTAAAAATCATCGGCATTGATAACGGCAAAAGGCGTATCAACTGCATTTCTGCAAGCCCAAAGGGCATGTGCTGTCCCCCAAGGTTTTATACGATCTTTAGGTGTAGAATAATTATTGGGCAAATCGTTAAGCTCTTGAAAAACTAATTTGTAAGGAATGTGTTTGAGCAGGCGTTCATGGAAAAAGTTATAAAAAACTGTTTCCATATTTTCGCGAATGATAAATACAATATTTCCAAAACCTGCTTTTAGAGCATCAAAAATAGCATATTCCATCAAGGTTTCACCAGCTGGTCCCAAACTGTCAATTTGTTTGAGCCCACCGTATCTGCTGCCCATTCCGGCAGCCATGATTACCAATGCTGGCTTTACTTTCTCCATATCTCAGGCTTAGTATGTTTCAAAGAAATAGCTTGTTCTTTCGTGATATTTTTCTCCCGGAAGTAATAGCGTCGTCGGAAAATCTGGCTGATTTGGGCTGTTGGGAAAGTGCTGTGTTTCTAAGCATATAGCACTATGTTTTTGATAACTTACGCCTTGATGGCCAGTCATACTACCATCCAAGTAGTTACTTGTATATACCTGGATACCTGGTTGTGTAGTAAACAATTTGAGTTTTATACCTGTTTTGGGATGAAATAAAATAGCATCAGGATCTTTTGAAGAATCGGTTTTGTCAATCACAAAACAATAATCAAGTGGAAGTTTAATAGGGATATTACGCTCGGACAATAAAGTCAGTTTATGAAAATCAAATACAGTTCCAGGTGTTTTTATCATTTTTCCTGTGGGAATTTGATTGGCATTTATTTCCAAATAGCCAAAAGCATCTATAGCAAGCAGATGGCTTCCAGCATCTTCTGCAAAACCACTTAAATTGAAGTAGCTGTGGCTGCTGAGGTTTACATGGGTTGTTTCGTCAGTTTCTGCCTCATAGTCGATGGCAAAACTGTTATTATCCCAAATTGTAAAGGTGATAGTGGCTTTTAGATTTCCTGGAAAACCAGCTTCAAGATGTGGACTTAAATAGTGAAGTTTTAAAATCGTATTGTCAGGATTTTTTATAAGATTGGCATCCCAAAGTTTACGATGAAAACCATTGCTTCCGCCGTGAAGTTGTGTGCGTTTTTCATTTTTATCCAACTGATAAGTTTTTCCATTGACCGTAAAACTTCCGTTTGCAATGCGATCGGCATAGCGCCCGATGATTGCTCCAAAATATAAATTGGAGTTTTGGTAGTCCTGTAGATTGTCAAAACCAGCAACAATATCTTTCAGTTTGCCTTCCTGATCAGGTATGCGCAAAGCCGTGATGGTGGCGCCATAATTGGAAATACTCAACTCCATACCTTGCTCACATTTAAAATGAAAAATATGTGCTATTCTTCCATAAGCCAGTTTTCCGAAGGTGCTTTCAAAAGTTTTCATAAAATTATTCCGCCTAATGTAACTTGGTTATATGCAAATATATCGAATTTTAAGATAAAGCCTAAGCATTATATTTCATTGCGTTATTTTCATATTTTAATCACGTAAAAAGAATATGGAACGGATCCAAACATATTATGGATTAAACACGACCATGTTGGAAACATAAGGATTAAATATAATTACAAGTCTTGCAATAGCGTTTATTGTAATTATTATATTTGCGTTCGACTATAAATGTTGTTATCGAAATCAAACCAAATACTTTTGATTGTGAATAGGATTTTTCTTTGTTTTTACTTGCTGCTTTTTGCTCTATCGGGTTTTGGACAAACCATTGATAAAACTAAAAGCATTTCCATGAAAACAGGCGTTACTTTTGCGAATATGTATGGCCCCAAAGCAGATGCTGAAACCTTTTTAAACGGCAGAAATCCGGAGAGTTTTTATGCCAATCATGCGGCCAGTAATGTTTTTAAGTCGGGCTTCAACTTTGGAGTTTTGCTCGATTACCGCACCAGAAAGCATTTTTCCTGGGGACTTGGAATGTCTTATATCCAAAAGGGAGCAAAGATTAATGCAACAAGACATTGGAATAGCGACTTGGATGATTATGAGGCCGTTGACGGTAAAATTGTTTGGAAACAGAATTTTTTAACCGTAGAAGTGCCGTTTACCTATCATCTTCAAATCAAGCAGGATGAACTCTATTTCAGGCTAGGACTTTTTGCCGGAATTCTATTAAATTCTGAAGAAAAGGGCGATATTAGCATTGCTGGCAAGGACTATAAATATGTGAATGACAGAGATGCAAATAAAGTGGAACCCGGCTATTTTATTGCCATTGGCTACACTTACGCACTTCCGAATCCGGAAAACAAAATTTTCGCTGAACTTTCCTGGGCCAGAAGTGTGTTTGTTTCGCCGGGGCGCGACATGGTTCCTGGTAGTCAATATTATTATAACCAGTCGATTAGTATTAGCTTGGGATATAAATTTAGTGTTAAAGTTAAATCTAATTAATGAGAAAGAAACAACATCCTCCCAATAATTCAATTTGTTTTCACGTTAGTATCAAAATTGAACCGTTTTGAAAAAACCAATCTTTAGCCTGATATTTTTACTGTTTTTAATAGGGCAATCTGTCTTTTCTCAAAACTATCATACACCCCAAAACGCCTCCAAAAAAGCACTGAAAGCCTTTGAAAAAGGAGAAGCATTATTTCAGCAAAATGATTTTTCAGCAAGTTTGGAACAATTTCAAAAAGCCGTGGAACAGGACGCCGTATTTATTGATGCCTGGCTTTTAATGGGTGATGCGGCTACTGAGCTCGATAACAATAAGTTGGCTCTGCTGGCCTACGAAAACGCACTGCAACTTGATACATTTTATTTTCCGCCAACGGCTTATCTGCTCGCAAAATCCTATCTCGAAAATTTACAGTTTAGTGACGCTATAAATCTTTTGGATGCTGCTTATGCCAAAATAGAACTTCCTGAAAGCATGCGTTTAAAAGTAGAAAAAGTGATTGTTAATGCGACTTTTAGGAAAACTGCCTTTGCAAATCCGGTTGCATTTAATCCAAAACCTTTAGATGTCGCTGTCAATAGTTCTGCCGACGAATATGTGAATGCGTTGCGTCTCGATGGTAACTTATTGGTGTTTACACAGCGCATAGTGCAACAGGAAAATCAGCCATTAAAAGAGCAGTTGATGCTGGCAGAGCGTGACAGCACCGGCTGGATGCAAGTAGAAGTTTTTGCGCCTGATTGGCCTATAAATCAGCAAATTGGTGCGGTTACTTTTGCTGCCGATGGCAACAGCATGTTTTTTGCAGCCTGTGGTTGGCCTGATGGTTTGGGCAGTTGTGATATTTATTTCGCCAGAAAAGAGGATGACGCCTGGCAACTTCCTGTAAACCTAGGTTCAGCGATCAACAGCCGATTTTGGGAGTCGCAGCCGAGCCTTTCTGCTGACGGCAAAACTTTGGTGTTTGCAAGCAATCGCGCCGGCGGAATGGGCGGATCGGATATCTGGCAATGCGAGCTTGGGGCTGATGGTCAGTGGAATAAGCCTGAAAATTTAAGTAAAATTATCAATACTGAAGGCAACGAAATGGCACC
>CAZOEV010000310.1:0-4156 GCA_964578915.1 uncultured Lentimicrobiaceae bacterium | reverse complement strand
GACTTGCACTTTATTTTTCCTACCACCATAACCAAAAGGGTAAAAAAAGACCCTGAATCAGTGCTGTTTTTGGATAGTTGGAGGCCATTTGTGCAGGTAAACAATGCTTATGGTAATTTACAATCCTGGTATGAATACCTTGATGTAGAAAATAAGCAGGGAAGTATTTTTATTCGCGATGCTGCTGCTATTATGCGCAACCTCAGCCTTAAAGCCTACGAAGGGGAGTATAAAGTGATGATCATTTGGATGGCCGAAAAACTCAATGTGCAGGCTGCAAATAAATTGCTCAAACTGCTGGAAGAACCACCCGAAAAAACACTCTTTCTTTTGTTGGCCGAGCAGCAGGATCAAATTTTGCCGACCGTGCTTTCGCGTACTTATATGGTGAAAGTGCCAAAAATTTCTGACCAGGAATTGCTTAATGCCTTAATAGAAAAACACGACTGCCGCGAAGCTGATGCGCGTGATGCTGTGATGATGGCCGATGGAAGTTGGTCGCTGGCCGAGCATTTTTTTAAAAATGCCGATGAAGAGAAATACAACTTCCAAATTTTTCAACAGTGGATGAGGTTATGCTTTAAAGTGGCTGTGGCAGAGTTGATTGACTTTGTTGATACGCTTAAGCCACTGGGTCGCGAAAAGCAAAAAACATTGCTGGCGTATGGCTTGCAAGTATTCAGAAATTCGCTGCTTGTAAACAATGAACTCCTTGATATGGTGAGGCTTCCCTCTGAGGAAAAAACCTTTAACCAGAAGTTTGCCCCTTTTGTGAATCCAACTAACCTATTGCAAATGAGTCAACTGATGGAAGAAGGGATCAAGCAAATTGAGCGTAATGGTTACGCGCCACTGATTTTTATGGACATAAGCTTTAAAATGATTAAGCTGTTAAAGCAGAAATAATTCCAGCCCAAATGACACTAAAAATGCCGATTGACCCGATAAAGGACACTTTGAAGCGGCAATTTAAGGTTCAAATTGCGAATTTTTTAAGTTCAGAAGTCATTCACTGGCAGCATATAAAACATACAAATTAGTTCTCCCTGATTTTATCTTATCTTTGCTTTTTAAATCAAAAAATTCGCCTAAACTCAATATATATCCCCAATGAATGATGAACAACAGGCAAAAATAGCCGCCTCTTTTTTGCCAAGAGGATGCTGTCGCGCCCCTCGAGTATATAATCCTAAAGATCAAATATTTCAACACAGTTGCTGCAAACTTGATGAGCACAACTGGCTCAAAGAATACAAAGGCTCTCCTAATGAAGTGGGTTTGCGTGCCGCTGAAGTACGTTTTAAAAATGGCAGGAAAGACTTTTTTTCTTACACCAATGATGTCGAACTCGAAGAAGGTGAAATAATTGCTGTAGAAGCAGCTGCCGGTCACGATATCGGTATCGTAACGCTTGTGGGTGAGATTGTTGACCTTCAAATGAAGCGCAAGAAGGTGCAGGAATCGCTCGAAGCGCTAAAGAAAGTATATCGTCATGCCAAACTATCCGATGTGGAAAAGTGGGTGAGCGCCATCGAACTAGAAGAAAATACCTTATTCAGAAGCCGCGAAGTGGTGCTGGATCTGAATCTCAACATGAAGATGAATGATGTTGAATATCAGGGAGATAAAACAAAAGCTATTTTTTATTACACGGCTGAAGATCGGGTAGATTTTAGGGAACTGATAAAAAGACTGGCCGAAGAATTCCACATCCGCATAGAAATGCGCCAGATCGGAATGCGCCAAGAGGCAGCCAAACTTGGTGGAATTGGTTCTTGTGGCCGGGAGCTCTGCTGCGCAAGCTGGATGGCCGATTTTCACTCGGTAAGCACCAATGTGGCACGTCTGCAACAGCTTTCGCCTAATCCGCAAAAGCTTGCAGGTCAATGTGGTAAGCTTAAATGTTGCTTAAACTATGAATACGAAGCTTACGTGGATGCCCTCAAAGCCTTTCCTGACGACAGAACAGTACTTAAAACTAAAAAGGGCGATGCTTTTCACCAAAAAAGTGATATATTTAAGGGGCTGATGTGGTACGCATATAGCAACGACCGCAACAACCTGATGGCAATCCCTATTGATAAAGTCAAAGAAATTGCCGCATCAAATAGAAAAGGAAAATTGCCCGAAAAGCTAGAAGATTTTGCATTTCTTAAAGAGCAAAATGCAGCAGATGAATATGGTACTGATAATAACGAAATGCGCTTTTCTAACTATGAATAAGCATTTATTATTGATTGGAAATTAGAATAAACCCTATGCAAAAATCCGTTAGAAAATCATTTTTTATCATTTTTTGAAGGTTGCTATTGTTGACCATGCTCAATAGCTGCAACCAGCATGTGCTTATGGACGAAAACATGGCCATCTACAAAGAAGGTTGGAATTTGAACCAAAAAGCAGACTTTGAAGTGAATGTGGAGGATACGCTTGGGCTATATGCTTTTTATATAAACATTAGACAACAAGAGACTTACCGCTTTAGTAATCTGTATATTTTTCTGCATACAACTTTCCCTAACGGCACACTTACGCACGATACCATTGAATGCGTTTTGGCGCATGATGATGGAAGGTGGCTTGGAAAATCTTCAGGAAGCTTAATCTCAAACCAGATACTTTTAAACCCATCTTTACGTTTTCCATTAGCGGGCAATTACCGTTTTGAAATAGAACAGGCCATGCGCGAAAGCTTGCTGCAAGGCATTGAGGATATTGGTATTCGTATAGAAAAGCAAAATTAATTATAGGTGAACGATCAAAAAGAAACAAAAAATCAAGCTCGAAAAGGATCGGGCTGGTTTAATTTTGTGTTTAAGCTCTGGCTTTTATTTTTCGTTGGATTAGCGGCTGTGTTGCTTTTGTTTTATGGCATTACCAGCGAATGGTTTGGCAAAATGCCGAGCTTTGAAGAGCTTGAGAATCCAGAAACTAATCAGGCTTCACAAATCTATTCGGCCGATACCGAGCTTTTAGGCTCTTATTATATAGAAAACCGCTCTAATATTCACTTTCAGGAGTTGTCGCCTGATCTTGTAAACGCTTTATTGGCAATCGAAGACATTAGATTTACAGAACATTCGGGAATTGATGAGCGTGCATTAATGCGCGTGGCCTGGGGTGTTGTTACCGGCAATAGTAAAGGCGGCGGAAGTACGCTTAGCCAGCAGCTTGCCAAAAACCTTTTTCCGCGTGCTGAAAACCTCAGCACTTTGCAGCTTGTAGTGCGTAAACTGCAGGAATGGGTTACGGCAACCAAACTCGAACGTAATTATTCCAAAGAGGAAATAATGGCGATGTATCTCAATACTGTACCCTTTGGAAGCCAGTCTTTTGGCATAAAATCAGCTGCTCAAACCTTTTTTAACAAGCTACCTAATTCACTATTGCTGGAAGAAGCTGCCTTAATGGCCGGCGTGGTAAATGCACCAACGCGTTACAGTCCAACACGTAATCCTGAGAATGCGCTGAAACGCAGGAATCTTGTGCTGCTAAAAATGCTTGATTATGACTTTATCACCCGCGAAGTTTACGATTCTGTAAGTGCGCTGCCGATAGATATGTCAAGCTATGGTATTTTGGATCATAACAGCGGCCATGCTACTTATTTTAGGGAGTTTTTGCGCGGTGAGCTGCATGACTGGGCTGCAAAACACTATAAGGCTGATGGCACGCCTTATAATATTTACAAAGATGGTTTACGCATTTACACCACGATTAATTCGCGTATGCAGCAATATGCAGAAGAAGCTGTGCAACAACATCTTGGAACAGATTTGCAGCCGGATTTCTTCAAGCATTGGGAAGGTTATACCAACGCGCCTTTTGTTTTTTCGGGAAGTGATGTGGATGAAGAGGTTAATAAAATCATGAAACAGGCAGTGCGTCGTTCAGAGCGCTATCGCTTGTTGCGTAATGCAGGTGTTAGCCCTGATTCGATCAGCAAATCCTTCCGCACACCGATTCGTATGCGCGTTTTTTCATGGAACGGTTCCATTGATACGGTGATGACACCAATGGATTCGATCCGTTACTACAAATATTTTTTGCAAGCCAGTATTATGTCGGTTGATGCGCATACCGGTTTTGTGCGTGCTTATGTGGGCGGAAACGATTATCGCTACTTCAAATACGACCATGTAACCCAAGCGCGACG
>CAZOEV010000309.1:0-4205 GCA_964578915.1 uncultured Lentimicrobiaceae bacterium | reverse complement strand
GCATCAGTATTTTTGAAATCACAATGGCGCCGGGAGCAGCCATTACTGAGGCTGTAAGCAAGTGTTTGGCAAAAAGTAGGCGTAGCACTGGATCATCGCCGCCGAAAAAGCTGATGTAAACCGCTAAAACACCACCAGCCAGCGTGGCCATGCCGCCCATCATCACTAATAAAATCTCCGATTTATTCATTTTAGGGAGGTAAGCCTTGATCATCAGCGGCGATTCTGTTTGGCCAAGAAATATGTTTCCAGCTACCGAAAGGCTTTCAGCTCCCGAAAGGTTGAGCAAACGTGTCATTCCCCAGGCCAAAGTTTTAACCACGCGCTGGATAATTCCCAGGTAAAATAATAAGCTCGTTAGGGCAGAAAAGAAAATGATGGTGGGTAAAATTTGTATCACGAAATTTTGCAGTGCGCTTTCTATATTATTGGTGACAAATGAACTGAATAAGAATTCGGTGCCAGCTTTGGTAAAATCGAGCACCAGCACAAAAAGCTGGCCTACCCCCTCAAAAAAGTACTGAATCCATGGTATGTATAGCACGCCCATGGCCAAAAGCAACTGCATGGATAGCCCAATGCCAATAATTCGCCAGTTGATGGCCTTGCGGTTGGCGCTGAAAATAAAAGCAATAAAAACCAGCGACAACATGCCAAGTAATCCGCGTAAGATCGTCATCAGGCTAAATCCTTCACTGCGATCCATGTCCAGTATGTTAGCGGTGTTGGCAAGCTCATCATCTATCAGCGCCTGCTCTTGCGCAGCGAGGTCGCCAATAACAGCAATAGTATCAGCAACGGCAATGGAATCTATTGATGTAGAGCCCTGACCAAAAGTGTTTTGTGTTGTGAAAATCAACAAAATGGTTATTGCAACCAAGAATAATTTGTTCATTCGGAAAATCTTAGAGTGTAATAAATTTGCAATGAGCTAGTCCACAAGTAGCCGGTTTTACTGTCATAAAGCGTTTTTTCTTCTTTGGATTTCATCCCTTAATCTGGAAGCTTTTTCGTAGGCTTCATTTTCGACCGCAATTTGCAACATTTCTTCGAGTTCTTCTATCAGATATTCTGAAAACTCATCGGATGAATCACTGCTTTCTTCTGTTTTGATTGCTTTTTCGGGTTCATTTTCATCGGCCACAATAATACCAGCTTCCTGCATAACTGGTTCATAGGCAAAAATGGGACACTGGAATCGTATGGCAAGTGCAACGGCGTCAGAGGTTCTGGCATCTATTTCATTTGTGATATTGTTGTTTTCGCACACCAATAGTGAATGAAAAACGCCATTTGCAAATTTGTTGATGATAACTTCCTTAAGCTGTATCTGATAAAATTGCGCAAAACTTTTAAATAAATCATGTGTCATAGGCCGGATTGGATGCATCTTTTCCATTCCAAGTGCAATCGATTGCGCTTCAAAAGTACCTATTATTATAGGTAATTTTCGGTCGCCTTTCACCTCTCCAAGTATAAGTGCGTAAGCACCGCTTTGTGACTGACTATAAGACATTCCCGTTATTTCCAGAGCGATTTTTTTCATGCTTTTTAACTCGTTTTTTAAGAGGCACAAATATAGGCAATATTATGGAGTTGAAAAGCATATTATAGAATAGTTGTTGACTATTTTTCAACAATCAGCCTTGAATTTTTTTTTGTCAAAGTGAAATTATTTCTTTGAATAAATCACGTAAGGGTGTATTTTTGCGGCGTTCATAATGAATTATATGTTTAGCACCAACAATTTTTTTACTAAAACTAACCTTACCAACTTTATTTTATGAATAATTTAATTTGGTTTATTCCTATCTCAGGCATTTTAGGAATTATTTTTATTGTACTAAAAATCAAGTGGATAGATCGTCAGGATGCTGGTACAGAAAAAATGCAACGGATTGCGGGATACATCTCCAAAGGTGCCATGGCGTTTTTGAAATCAGAGTATCGCATACTGCTTGTTTTTGTGGTAGCAGTTTCCGTTCTGCTGTTTGCTAAAAGCTATAACGAAGCCACCTCGAATGGTTTTATTGTCATTTCTTTTATAACAGGAGCAGTGCTATCCGCTTTTGCCGGATATATTGGCATGAGAGTGGCCACCAAAGCTAATGTGAGAACAGCACAGGCCGCCCGCACCTCTTTAAATAAAGCATTGAGTGTAGCTTTTAACGGTGGAAGCGTTATGGGAATTGGTGTGGTAACGCTGGGATTGCTAGGGCTTAGCCTGCTCTTTATATTGTATCGTAATCTTATTGGCCAAAGCTGGACGCTTGAGGTAGTGCTCAATGTTTTGTCCGCCTTCTCTTTGGGAGCTTCTTCTATTGCGCTTTTTGCCCGCGTAGGTGGCGGCATCTATACCAAAGCAGCTGATGTTGGCGCCGATCTGGTTGGCAAAGTGGAAGCTGGAATACCTGAGGATCATTACTTAAATCCAGCAACAATTGCTGATAATGTTGGTGATAATGTGGGCGATGTTGCGGGTATGGGAGCCGACCTTTTTGAATCGTTTGTTGGTTCGATAATAGCTGCAATGGTTTTGGGTGCGGCTTTTACTACGTCTCCAAAAGTGCTTGAATTTTTTGAGTTAGGACCAGTGATATTGCCTCTTGCAATAGCTTCTGTTGGCATATTGACAAGTATTATAGGTACTTTTTTTGTGCGCGTTAGCTCAAAAGGCAATCCGCAATCAGCGCTCAATAGAGGCGAGTTTGTTGCCACAGGTTTGATGCTGGTCATTTCTTATTTTTTGATCCAGTTTATGTTGCCCGAAACATGGAACTTCTATGGCGTAGGCGGTTACTTTAAAGAAATGAGTTCGATGGGTGTTTTCTGGGCTACCATCGTCGGTTTAGCGGTAGGAACTGCCATTGGTAAAATTACAGAGTATTACACTGGAACAGGCACAAAACCTGTTCGTTCAATCGTTGAGCAATCGCGTACCGGCGCAGCAACAAATATAATTGCTGGACTTGAAGTGGGTATGAAATCAACTGCTTATCCCATTTTGCTTTTAGGTTTGGCAATTATTCTTGCCTACTTTTTTGCAGGGCTCTACGGTATTGCTATTGCTGCTGTTTCTATGCTTGCTAATACAGGCATTCAGCTCGCGGTGGATGCTTATGGTCCAATAGCCGATAATGCTGGCGGAATTGCGCAGATGAGTGAATTGCCTCCGGACGTGCGTAAAAGAACTGATAAACTCGATGCTGTAGGCAATACCACAGCTGCTATTGGAAAAGGTTTTGCAATTGCTTCAGCCACTTTAACAGCACTCGCATTGTTTTCGGCCTTTATGTCGCAAGCCAACGTATTTACAATCGATGTTTCACAGCCTAAAATCATGGCAGCGCTGCTGGTTGGCGCTATGTTGCCCTACCTATTTTCTTCCATGGCGATGGGTGCTGTGGGCCGTGCCGCCCGAAAAATGATTACAGAGGTGAGAAGGCAGTTCAAAGAAATTCCGGCACTCACCAACGCCTTAGCCATTATGAAAAAATATGATGGCAATTTAGAATCACTCACTGATGATGAAAAGGCTATTATGCAAGAAGCGGAGCAGGCTGCTGAATACGAAAAATGTGTGGCTATTTCTACGGACGCTTCATTGAAAGAAATGGTATTGCCTGGCTTGTTAGCCATTGCAGCACCAGCACTTGTGGGCTATCTGGGCGATGCTTATATGCTTGGAGGACTGCTGGCTGGTGTAACGGTTAGTGGTGTTTTGCTGGCAATTTATCAATCTAATGCTGGTGGTGCTTGGGACAATGCCAAAAAAATGGTTGAAGAAGGTGTGACGATTGATGATGTGTTGCATGAAAAAGGCAGCGAAACGCCCAAAGCCACTGTGGTAGGCGATACGGTAGGCGATCCTTTTAAAGATACAAGTGGACCTTCCTTAAATATTTTGCTAAAACTGATGTCCGTGGTAGCACTTGTTATTGCGCCTTCTATTGCAGTAGAAATTGAAAAACCTATCGAGCGGCCGCAGGAGTTGAAGCCAAAAGCAGAAAATGTTCCAGCCATTCAAAATCAAATGGATGAGAAAGCAACAGCCAAATGGTTTGAAATTGTGAAAAAGTAATACTTATTAAATGCTATTCCCAAAAAAGAGTTTCGCTTTCGAGACTCTTTTTTTTATGCTTTAGTTACTATGCTAAAGTTGCTGTAAACCAGCTTGCTAAAAAATATTTGTGATAAGGGTAAAT
>CAZOEV010000308.1:0-4219 GCA_964578915.1 uncultured Lentimicrobiaceae bacterium | reverse complement strand
ACGGGTTTGGGTTTTTTTTTGCGTGCTTGTGGAAGCTCAATTTTATCAAGAATCTTGGGTCCTTCAAGCTTTCGCACTTCAGTGGGCATAAAGTTGGAAGGTCTTTCTGGTGCAAAAGGTTTTTCAGCCGCAGGTGCTGTCTCTTGAACCTTTTCTTCAGTTTGTGCAACAGGCTTTTCAGCTTCTTTTTCAGCTACTACTTCTGCTGGCTTTTTATCTGCCCGAGTTTCTTTTTCTTTAAGCCGCTTGTCGTCTGCTTCTTTTTTCTTTTGAGCTTTGGTTTTGCGATCTGGTTTAGTACGCATATTCATAGACGAAAGGTCTATTTTACCCAAAATTTTCAGCTCACCATCTTTGGGTTGCAAAGGGGCTTCCACAGCAGTGGCTTTTTCTTCGATAGCTTCCTTTTCAGCCGGTTTTTCGGTTTCTGTAGTAGTTTCTTCTTTGGCAACAACTTGCTCAACCGGTTTTTCTTCCTTAATGGTTTCTTTTTTGGCAAGCTTTTCTTCTGCTGGTTTTTCGTCAACAGCTTTTGCTTTTTTAGCTTTTGGAGCTTCTTCTGCTTTTTCTTTAATGGCACTATCTGCTTCAGCTTTTACTTCCGCTTTAGTGTCGGTCTTTGCATCTATTTTCTCCTTTTTAGCCTCAGCTTTGTCCTCTGTTTTTGCTTCAGTTTTAGCTTTAGATTCTGCCTTTGGTGTTTCTGCAGGTTTTTCGCTTTTAGGCGTTTCTGCTATCACAGGGGGGACTTCTTCCTTCGCTTCTTCCTTTGCTTTTTCCTTAACTACAGCAGTCTCCTCCTTTTTAGGAGCAGCAGGAACTTCCTTAGCCTTAGGTGCTTCAGATTTCTTTTCCTCTTTGGGTTTATTCTGAATGGTCTCCTTAAAACCTCCGGAAACATTTTTTATAATCAATTCCTCAGTATCAAAGTCGTCTTCGTCTTCCTCAAACTGATCATTAACTACATCGTCAGCAGTAATTGTTTTACGACCTGAGTATTCGATGCCCAGTTTTTTGGAGACCTCCTTTACCTGCTTCTCGGATTGATACTCTTTAATAAGGAGATCATACATCTCAGGACTGAGTTTTGTATTTGGGCTAGGTTCAACCTGGTGTCCTTTTTTCGATAGGTATTCTACAATAGTAGATAAACCCACGTTAAATTCCCGGGCTGCTTTGCTCAGACGTACAGATGATTTAGAACCTTCGGACATATTCAAGCTTTCGGATTTTGAATGATTTAATGAATTTGCAAAAGTAGGGATTTTATTCGAACTCTGCTTTAAGAATGCGCACTACATCCAGCACTGTTTCCATTTCCAAATCTGCTCTGGAAGCGATTTCTTCAGGACTCAATGCCAAAACACTTTTTGCAGTGTCGCATCCAATATTATGTAATTGGTCAATGACCCATTTTTCGATTTCGTCAGTGAATTCGAGCAAGTCAACATCTTCCGAATCAATATCAGAATCACGATAAACATCTATTTCATAGCCTGTTAAACGGCCAGCAAGTTTGATATTGAAACCGCCTTTGCCAATGGCCAGACTCACCTGATCAGGTTTCATGAAAACCTCGGCGCGCTTATTCGTATCGTCCAATTGTATCGAACTGATTTTAGCAGGGCTCAATGAGCGACTGATAAACAGCGTTGGGTTTGTTGTATAATTGATTACATCAATATTTTCGTTGCGTAATTCGCGAACGATTCCATGGATGCGCGAACCTTTCATTCCTACGCAGGCACCAACGGGATCAATGCGGTCGTCATAAGATTCTACCGCAATTTTTGCGCGCTGACCTGGCTCGCGAACGATACGGCGAATGGTGATTAATCCGTCGTAAACCTCTGGTACTTCGCCTTCAAACAAACGCTGTAGGAATATCTCAGAAGTACGTGAGAGTATAATATAAGGAGTGCCATTGCGCATTTCAACTTTTAGAACAACGGCGCGTAGGGTGTCGCCTTTTTTGTAAAAGTCAGTAGGAATCATTTCGCCTTTAGGCAAAATAAGCTCAATACCTTCGTCATCAAGCACCAAAATTTCTCTTCTCCAGGCTTGATAAACTTCTCCAGTAATGATTTCGCCAACTTTTTCTTTATATTTCTGGTAAACATTGTCTTTTTCGTATTCCAGAATTTTAGAAACAAGGTTTTGACGGATTGAGAGTATTTCGCGACGGCCAAAATCCATGATTTTGATAGGTTCTGAAACTTCTTCACCAACTTCAAAGTCAGGCTCAATTTTGATGGCTTGCGAAAGCGCAATTTGAGTTGATGGATCTTCAACATCATCGTCCTCAACAATTTCGCGGTTGTGCCAAATTTCTAAATCGCCTTTGTCAATATTAACAATGACATCAAAATTTTCGTCTGAACCGTATTTTTTAATGAGCATCGACCGAAAAACATCTTCCAAAATGCGCATCATCATTTCGCGGTCGATGTTTTTAAACTCTTTAAACTCTGAAAAACTTTCTACCAGATTGATATTGTCCATGGTATGTAATCTAAATATTGATGAATTTTAATGAAAATCAATGATTTCTTTTATTTCTTCTATTTGACTTACAGGAATCGTAAAACGTTCACCTGCAACCTCTTTCTTTAGCTTATTGTATTGTTTAATAATACGTTCTTCGAGCTCAATAGCTTCATCGCTAACCGAAAGAAGCACGCCAGTTTTAGTTTTTTCTTCGGTTGTTTTTACTTCAACCTGACGGCCAATGGCTTTTTTATACTGCCGAAACATGCGCAAGGGCTGATCAATGCCAGAAGACGAAACGCGCAGCTCAAAATCTTCTTCTTCGCGGTCAAAATGCTTCTCAATAAATCGGCTCAAAGCTACACAATCAGCTATCGTAACCGAGGTGTCGGAATCAATAAAAACAAGGATGCGGTTGTCGATTTTTACCAATACATCCACAATAAAGCGATCTGTGCCTTCAAGCGCTTCCTCGGCTAACTGAATTATTTCTTCTTTACGTATCATTTTCTTTGTATAAAAAGAGGGGACTTGCGCCCCCTCAACAACTCTTTCCCATCTAAGTGCTACGGCAAAAGTAGCTTAACTTTTAATTGGCTGAATAATTTTAACAAAATTCTGCCTAAAATTTCTGAGGTTGAACACTTTAGTGCCATCGGCAAGCGTTTTTCATCAGCTACAAAAAAACCTGTTACTAAAAAGTAGCAGGCTTTCCTGAACGTGTTGTCCGACAAGGATTCGAACCTTGACTGTATGAACCAAAATCATAAGTGCTACCATTACACCATCGGACAATACCGTGCGAAACGGACTGCAAAAGTAGAAAATTTTTGGATTGTCCAAAAAAAATCCTGAAAAATTTAATGCCAATTGTTGTAAGTGTCTATAAAATAAGAATATAAAACTTATTCAAAGTAGGCTTATCAGGTAAAATCCTATTTCTGCCTATACTTTTAGCAGCTGTATAGCACTTGCTTTGGTGTTAAAAAAACTAAACTTGATAATTTTCTGGCGCAAATTTGAGGTATTTATGTACTTTCGCTTGGTGAAAAATGGTAACCAATAAAAATTCCTCGAATAATGAATTTCAACAAGTTGAACAACCTGGTAGGCTGGTTGGTTTTTTTAATCGCTACTGTGGTTTATTTTCTGACCCTTGAAACCACCGCAAGTTGGTGGGACTGTGGTGAATACATAGCCACTGCTTATAAACTTCAGGTAGGCCACCCACCAGGAGCCCCGCTTTTTCAGATGATTGGGCGATTTTTTACCCTTTTTGCTTTGGGCGATGAAACCCGTGTTGCACTCATGATAAATGCCATGTCGGCGCTGTCGAGTAGTTTTACCATTTTGTTCTTATTTTGGACAATTAGTATGCTCGCCCGCAAAATTATGATGAAGGCAGGCGAAGCAACTCCCAAAGGCAATCAATATGCTGTTTTAGGTGCTGCTGCTGTTGGTGCATTAGCTTATACTTTTAGCGATTCATTTTGGTTTTCAGCTGTTGAAGGTGAGGTTTACGCCATGTCATCGTTTTTTACAGCGGTCACCTTTTGGGCCATTCTGAAATGGGAACGCGTGGCTGATGAGCCACATAATTATCGTTGGTTGCTATTTATAGCTTACCTGATTGGTCTTTCAATTGGTGTACACATGCTGAATTTGCTGGCTATCCCAGCAATTGTGTATGTTTTTTACTATAAAAGGTATCAGGTTAACACCAAAGGTTTTG
>CAZOEV010000307.1:0-4238 GCA_964578915.1 uncultured Lentimicrobiaceae bacterium | reverse complement strand
ACCACACTTAAAAAGTATCCAAATCATACTAATTCCTTTGAACTTTGGAAACAGGGAATGACTTCAAAGGTATTCCACCCACAGTTTCATGGTCGGGAGCATGTTAATATTAATGTTTGGCTCAATTTACTGCAACAGAAAAATGAAACATTTTTAAAAGCCTTTGATTTAGGCATGTGGGGTTTAGGGCCTAATATTGTTAAAACAGGAAGAATAAATATTCAAGCTTCATTTGATAGCTTGGATAAAGAAGATCTTGTTTCTCAAAAGGAAATTTTAATAGAAGGATTAGATTTATTTGAGAAATTATTTGGATATCGATCTGATAGCTTTATAGCTAACAATTTTATTTGGGACACAAGTCTTAATAGTACATTGTTGGGAAATGGCGTAACTGTATTTCAGGGCATGAAATATCAAAAACTGCCTCTTTTAGATTCGCCAAAAAGAAAACTTATTAGGCATATACAAGGGGAGAAAAATAAATTGAATCAGATTTATTTAATAAGAAATTGTAGGTTTGAACCCTCCCAGTTTCCTGGAATTGACAGTGTGTCTGCATGTTTATATGATATTTCAAATGCTTTTTTTTGGAGGAAGCCTGCTATCATAAATGCACATAGGTTGAATTTCATAGGAAATATTGAAGAATCAAATCGTACCAAAAATCTTAAACTCTTTGTAAAGCTTCTTGATTCAATTTTAATAAAATGGCCGGAAGTTGAGTTTATGACAAGTGACAAATTAGGGTTACTTATTCTAGAAGAGGAGAGAAAAGGATAGGATTATTACTTGTAAAGCAGTGATTCTCATTTTTTGATGGACAAATCTATAAGTATAAGCGATTTTTATACTCACTGATGCATGCTAATAATAGCGATGTTAAAATATGAGCAACAATAAAACTAGAATATGCCTTGTTATCCCTGGTTTATCTGCAGGAGGTGCCGAGCGGGTTATGTCTGTTCTGGCGAATGAGTTTTCAAGAAATGAAAATATTGAAGTACATCTTTGTCTTTATGTTAAACCCATTATTTTTTATGAATTGGATGAAAAAGTAATTATTCACAAACTTAACTTTGAATATAAGAAACTTCCACGAATATTATTTACAATAAAAATCTTGCTTTTTCTTCGAAAAAAATTCAAAAAAATTCAGCCTCATTCATTTCTGAGTTTTGGCGGCAAATTTAATTCGTTTGTATTGTTGGCAGCTTATGGTTTGGGTATAAAAGGGTATGTTTCAGACAGGAGCCGTCCAGGCATTAAATATGGCTTTATTCCCGATATAATCAATCCTTTTGTTTATCGTTTATCTCATGGTATTATCGCACAAACAAAATCAGCACAAGAATATATCGCAAAAAAAATAAAGCATCCTAACATTGTTGTTATTCCAAATCCTGTTCCTGTTAGCTCATACTCAAATGAGCAGAAACGGAACATTGTTTTGAATGTTGGGCGGTTTATCACTTCTAAACAACAAGAGAAGCTAATTAATATCTTTATGGATATTAATCCGCAAAATTGGTCTTTAGAATTTGTTGGCGATGGGCCAAAATTAGATTATTGTAAAAGCCTGGTTGAGCACAGTGGATTTAATGATAAAATCAAGTTCTATAAAAACACCAGCGATATTGGATGGTATTACAACCGCAGTAAGATTTTTGCTTTTGCCTCAGCATCCGAGGGTTTTCCAAATTCCTTAGCTGAAGCAATGGCAGCAGGTTGCGCTTGTATTAGTTACGATTGTGTGGCAGGTCCTTCCGATATCATTGATAATGATATAAATGGATTTCTCATTGAGGAGGGTAATAAGGAAAGGTACAAAGAGAAACTCGCGTTTCTAATTGATAGAGATGATGTTATAAGAAAGTTTAGTAAAGCGGCAATTGTAAAAATGAGAAAATTTGAAAATGAGTTAATTTGCAAGGAATACTCAAAAATAATTTTGGCATGAATATAGGTTTGGATTTTTCGCGTAGAATGTCCGGTGGAGGTATTGCCCATGCAAAAGGATTGATTACCCAAGCAAAACCTGAGAAACATGGCATTGACAAAGTATATATATTCTCATCATCCAAATTTCTATCCTCTTTGCCTGATAAGATTTGGCTCGTTAAAATCACACATCCCTGGTTGAACAAGTCATTGCCATGGCAGATATTATGGCAGCTTTTAAAGCTAAAAACAGCAGTAAAGAGGTATAAGTGCCAGGCGGTCTTATTCCCCCATGCAGGTACATTTGTTACTACCGATAAATGCATTGTAATGAGCAGGGATATGCTACCTTTTGAATCATCCGAAATTGGAAGATACGCTAAAACCACGTATATGTGGTGGCGATTGTTCCTCTTAAGATATGTTCATTTGCGCTCCTTAAAACAAGCCACTTTGCCTGTGTTCTTAACAAAATACGCTGCTGAAAAGATCAGAGAATGGGGTGGTCCGGGGAAATATCAAATAATAAATCATGGTATAAGTGAGGACTTCAAAAATTATAGTGAAGGGAAAGTGCATTGGCCGCGCTCTCAATTTGAGCCCATAAAATGTGTTTATGTAAGCAATCTGGCACTGTATAAGCATCAATGGAATGTTTTAAGTGCAATTGATGTTTTGCGTAAGAATGGATATAACATTGAAGTGGATTTTGTTGGTGGAGGTAGTGGAGTTGCCTTGGATCGTTTTAAAACAATAGCGAATCAGCTTGACCCTAATCAAAAATTTCATCAACTATTCCCATTTATCAAAAACCATGAGTTACCTGGAATAATCTCACAGCACCATGTATTCATTTTTGCCTCAAGCTGCGAAAATATGCCTAATACCCTAATGGAGGGTATGGCTCTTGGAATACCAATTCTATCATCAGATCGAGGACCAATGCCTGAAGTATTGAAGACTGGAGGCGTGTATTTTAATCCCGAAGATGTCATTTCTATTTCAGATGCTCTTGTTGAGGTAATTGAAAATGAAGAAAAAAGAATTGAACTTTCCAAACTTTCTTTAGCATTCTCACAGGAATATTCTTGGGAAAGATGCAGTTCTGAAACCTTTGAATCATTAGCCAGTTTAGCAAAAACTCAGAAATAATTATTTATTTTAAATTTCACCCTTAATAGCAAATGAAAGTACTTTTTCTCATGTTTGTTTTCCCTGACATGAATAAATCATTCAATATGTATACAGCGTTGGTTGAGGAATTTGCAACCAACGGTCATGAGGTAGTTGTAATAGCTCCGGGAGAAAATAAAACAAATGTAGTTAAAGAAGGAAATATTGATGTTTTGAGGGTCAGAACATTGCCCATAAAGAATGTTTCCAAATACATTAAAGGCGTTTCTAATCTTCTTCTTCCAATGCAATATGGAAGGGCATTAAAAAAGTACTATCCGAACAATACCTTTGATTTAATTATAATTCCTACGCCTCCTATAACTTTGGTAAGCATTGCCACTCGGCTAAAAAAGCAATACGGAGCTAAATTATATTTGATATTAAGAGATATTTTCCCCCAAAATGCTGTCGATCTGAAGTTTATGAAAAAGGGAGGTTTTCTTCATCGTTTTTTCCTAATTAAAGAAAAAAGGCTATATAAGGTAGCAGACCAAATAGGTTGCATGTCGCAAGGCAATATCGACTATTTGATCCACCACAATCCGGGAATCTCTTCTGAAAAACTGCATGAACTCAAAAACTTTCAAAAACTATTCAAGGGTTTTGACTTTGATCAAAATGAACTCAAAAGAAAGTTTGGCTTAGAAAATAAATTTGTTGTTGTTTTTGGAGGCAATATGGGTAAGCCACAACAACTGGAAAACGTATTATATCTTGCTGAAAAATGCAGCACTTACAAAGACGTTATTTTATTGCTGCTTGGCGAAGGGGTTCGAATGAAAAAGCTATCGGAACAAATCGTTGAAAAAGGAATAAAGAATGTTGTAATTCACGGGACCATACCCAAGCAAGAATATCAGGATCTGATATGCGTTTGTGATGTGGGTTTGATTAGTCTGCATAAAGACTTCACTATTCCTAATATACCAAGCAAGGCCCTGGATTATTTAAATGTTGGCATTCCTGTATTGGCAAGTTTAGATAGAGCCACTGATTTTGGCAAAATCTTAGATGAGAATGAACTGGGTTTATGGTCCTTTGCAGATGAACCGGAGAATTTATTCAAAAATTTTGAACTTCTATATAATAACAAAAATAGGAGAGTTGATTTTGGCTTGAAT
>CAZOEV010000306.1:0-4263 GCA_964578915.1 uncultured Lentimicrobiaceae bacterium | reverse complement strand
TGGGATAGCGCGCGTATATATTATGATAAAACCGAGATGCTAGCGAACGAGCTACAAGCTAAACAACTCCTTATTTTTGTTTACCACGGAAGAACCAAGCTGATGGAAGAGCGTGGATTATTTGAGAAAGCACTTCAATTTCAGCGTATTGCAGAGCAATATCAGGATTCTTTGTATAACGAAACCAGAACAAATCAGCTTGCAGATGCAGAAGCGCGTTACGAAGCAAAAAAGAAAGACCAGGAAATTGCCATACTTGAGCAGGATCGGTTACGTAGCGAACTTTCTAATAAGGAATATCAGGCCGAGCGAATAGCTTTGATTAGCTTGCTGGTGCTTGGGGCGATGATTATTTGGTATCTTTTTAAACGAAATAAAAATCGTCAAAACGAACTTTTTAACCGCAAATTATTGAAGCAGAAGGAAGAGCATCTTAAGGCCATTGTTGAAACGCAGGAAAATGAGCAAAAACGTATTGCAAAAGATCTGCATGATGGCATCGGTCAGTCTCTTTCAGGAATTCGGCTAGCAATGGAAAATTTGACTTTAAAATTGATGCAAAAACTGCCTGATGAAAGCACCCAGCTTAAAACGCTCACCGAAACCATTGACATTGCCTGCAAGGAGGTTAGAGGAATCTCGCACCAAATGATGCCTCGTATTTTGCAGGAAGACGGCCTGATTCCTGCTATTACAGATATGTTAGAGAAATCTTTTCAGTTTTCTGCTATTGACTATGAGTTCGAGTATTTTGGAATCGAAAAGCGCTTTAGAGAAAATGTAGAAGTAAGTCTTTATCGTATCGCGCAGGAATTGGTTAATAATATTATCAAGCATAGTGGTGCCAATGTAGTTCACGTACAGCTCTTTAAAAGAAACAAAATTTTAATCCTACTCATTGAAGACAACGGTAGCGGTTTTCAATTTGATACACAAAAAAGCAAGGGAATTGGACTGATGAATATTACCAGTCGCGTGGAAACAGTTCATGGTGAGTTTAATTTAGAGCCAAGTCCGAAAAGTGGTACTTTAGCCACTATAAGAATTCCGATAGAATAAACTATCTGTCAATTATAAATCAGCACTTTAAAAGCCCATCGCTATGAAAAAAATTGAAGTCATTATTGCCGATGATCATCAAATGGTAGCCGAAGGATTGAAATCATTGATAGAATTTGACGGTGAAATTGTTGTAAAACATATTGCTCCGCATGGGCGGGAGTTACTGCGCCTGCTCAATTTTACCGAGCCTGACGTTGTTTTGATGGACATTGATATGCCCGTAATGAACGGTTTTGAGGCGATGCAACAAATCCATAAAGACTATCCTGATCTCAAAGTGATTATAGTTAGTATGCACGAAGAAAAAGGTCTGGTAAAAAAGATGACTGATGCCGGCGCTAAAGGATTTCTATTTAAAAATTCTGAAAAAGACGAGCTTATCTGGGCCATAAAATCTGTGCTGGAAGGCCGAACTTATTTCACCAGTAAGCTGACCATGAACCTAATCAATGAAAAATCTTCGGGAAATAAAATGAGTAGTTCCGATAATAAAATCGCATCGCTGACCGAACGTGAAATAGAAATTCTGAAGTGTATCGCTGATGGTTTATCGAACAAAGAAATTGGCGAACAGCTTTTTATCAGCCACAGAACGGTTGATACGCACCGCACCAATCTGATGAAAAAACTGGAAGTGAATAATATTGCCGGGCTGATACGCTATGCCTTAAAAAATGGCTTTGTGAATTAAACACCAATCCCCGTATTTTAATTTTGAATTTTTTGTTCAGGACTCAAATCCGTAAAATCCCTTATGCTTATCCGTTTATTTACGGAAGGATCATTGCTAACCAAAGCTATAAGTTTGTCGAAATTCTATGTTTGATTAATTCAGGCATTTTAGCGCGAAAATTCAGATTGGGTTAGCGCTAAAATGCAACACTCCCCTGCTAATCAACTTGTTTGAAGGCTTTGAGGTTTTCAGGTTGATTACAGGGGAGTTTTTTATTGCCTTTCAAAAAACACCAATAAAATAGAGGCGATTTTAGTTTTTCACCAGCTTAACAGATTGCTGCTGTGATCCGTCGGATAAAACCAGCACATAAAAACCACTATCTAAATCGTTAAGCGTCAGCATAATACTACTCATTCGGTTTCTATCTATTTGCATTTCAGCCATTTTCCGGCCTGAAACATCAAAAATTTGAGCCTGCAAAACCGTATCAATCAACAGCTTTACCTGCACATCTGCGTCAAAAGGAATCGGACTAACGGACACGAATTTCGCTTCTGACTTCTTCTCCTGATTCAAAATTGTAAGTACCGCATTGGCCTGTTCAAAATCTGGAATACCATAACCATAAAACTCGTTAGGATTCAAGGTATTGTCTCCACTTTGCATTATCGCATCCTTTATTTGCATATTGGTGTAAGTCGGATTGGCCTGCCACAAACAAGTCGCCATTCCCGCCAAAACCGGAGAAGAGAATGATGTTCCGCTTCCAGTGCCATAGCCACTACTTCCTGATACCAGCGCAGTACTTTGCCCCATTGCCATTACTTCCGGTTTAATACGTCCATCAAAAGTTGGCCCAATTGAGCTGAAGGAAGCTCTGTTACCATCGCCATCCACAGCACCGATAGAAAATACTTTTTTGCCATCGGCAGGCGATCCGATGTAGGGGAAACTGGATGAACTACCCGAGTTTCCGGCGCTATTTACGACTAAAATACCTTTGCTTGCAGCCATATCTGCACCTATTGTGGCAATATTTGTTTCGCCATCCATATCTTGGTATTCATGATCCCATTGTGGCAAATCGAAATCGATATATCCTAAGGATGAGTTAATTACGTCAGCACCTACACTATCAGCAAACTCAGCTGCACAAACCCAATGATACTCTTCTAAGACATTTTCAGAATAAACATATTCAGAGCGCAGCAACCAATAAGAAGCTCTTGGCGCTGTTCCGACTAATTGGCCGGGGCTGTTAGCGCCCATCGTGCTAAGCACCGAAGTGCCATGCGAGCTTTCGTTGAAAACACTGCCACCAGGATGAGCAAAATCTTTTGAGCCTAAAATACGGCCGTTGTCCCACAAACTATCAAAGGCTGGATGCACATCCACCTGATCAAAACCGCCGTCTAACACAGCGATCACCATGTTTTCTCCATGAAATCCAGCATCGTGTAACGGAATGCCGTTAATTTGATTGATTTGTGTATAGCCATTTCCGTAAAGGAAAAAGTTGGTAGATTTTTGTGTTGAAACCGGACTTAAACTGCCTTCATTCCATTTCTCAGCTTCAAAAAAACTTTTTGGCTTTGGTTCAGCAGTTTGATCCACCATTTTCCGGGTTTCGGCCACAAAAGGCAAAGCAGCAATCGCATCTAAAACCGCACTACTGGTAGTTTCGACGCTCACACCATTGAGCCATTTCGAGACAAACAACAAGGATGCTCCTGCATCTGCCACACCGGCCACATAAGCAGGATTCACAGGCAAGTCATTCTCAGTAAATTCAATATTTTGGTTGGCTCTGCGCTGAATGGCCCTATCAGTCAAAAAAGCCTCCGGCTCATCCAAGCTGTATGGCGTTCCTGTTTTGTCGGTAAATTGAATCCAATATTTATCAGGGGCTACTTGGGCAGTTAAACCATTGATGCTAAATATGCTAAGCAATAATAATACGAAAAAATACTTCATTTTAGTTCTGTTTTAGTAAAAAGTCTTATGCCACAAAAATAGGCTTTCTTATCAGTCTACAAGGCTTATGCGGTTATTTTTTGTGTTTACGTCAGGAATCAATTCATGTCCCAACACCACTTCTTTGATCTTTCTTTCGGGATCGAGGGCGATAAGATATCGTGTGCTATTGCTTTCCCAAACGGAAGTTGGCTCGCAAACCAGCTGAGAAGTTTCATCTTCATAAAACACTTCAATACAAACTGGTAGCGGCAATCCTCCACTATTTTCGATAACAATTTGATTGTCTGATGTAATTTTTTTTAGGCTTAAATCCGGATAAGCATTTTCATAAAACCAGGGATTGAAAAACCAAGATAAATTTCTGCCTGAAGCGGCTTCCATACTGTTAAAAAAATCTGTAGGCAACGGATGTTTGCCTGCCCAATTTACCATATAATGGTGCAAGGCTTTTTTGAAAGCCGCGGGGCCCAGAGCATCCTGCAAAAAAGCATAAGCCAGCGCCGGGCGGGTGTAGGAAGCAATTCTCAGGCTGCTATAATCCGTTGCCA
>CAZOEV010000305.1:0-4270 GCA_964578915.1 uncultured Lentimicrobiaceae bacterium | reverse complement strand
GGTTTAAAAAAAACAGTTTTTCGAGCCAATCAAGCCTAATTCGTGCAAATATAATACGGTCTAGTCAAAATATTTGACGAGACCGTAATATTCTTTGGCCATGAGTTTTTTCGGTAGGCCCTAAGTAAAGTAGTTTCAAATGTTGACGAAGTTCATACTTCCAAACTTCCTTTCCTGAAATCATACACCTTCTTACCGCCATAAGCTGCTCCTAGTCCAAGCAGGATGAATAGTCCACCACCGATGGGAGCGCCGCCGCCATCTGCTGGCTGGTTTCCGCCGGCACCATGCCCTCCGGAAGGAGGAGGAGGGGGCACTTGCGAAAATAAGGGCGATGTTGCAACAATAGCTGTTACGATAAATATTGTGATTATTAGTTTTTTCATGGTATAATTTTCGTCGTGTTAATTCTTAACGTTAATCTGCGCCTTTTCGAACTTACGTGTCTCATCTGCAAAGGATGAAAGCGTAATGACAACCGGATTATTTTATTACCACTTTCATGCTTTCATTTCCTCCGGCATATTTGATGTTCATGAGGTAGAATCCGCTCTTGGCATTCACAACTATTTCTTGCTTAGCTTCTCCGAATAATTCGTGTTGAGCCACTTGCTGTCCTGTGATGTTAACAAGGACAACTTTTCCGATAAGTTGTTGCTGATTGATGATGGTGATTGTTTTGCCATGCGAAAAAACTTGAATGGGAAGATCCGTGTTTTCGCTTTCGCTGATACCAATAACGCCAAAGTGAATAACAAATCTCTCAGAAAAGTCACCATTCTCAGAACTAAAAGAGTAACTGCTTTCACTTAGTTTATGCCAGCTATTTAAGCTCTTATCTTCAAGGTAAACGTCATTTGAAGATATTGAATTACCTGTATTAACGATTGATATGGTATAGACAGAATCTTTGGGAGCGAGAAACCCAAGTGGGATAGCTGTATTTATTCCTACTTCAGGAATATAGTTTCTTGCCAAACTAAAATTGTCGTTGGACAGACT
Organism: uncultured Lentimicrobiaceae bacterium; assembly: GCA_964578915.1. Classification (GTDB taxonomy): domain Bacteria; phylum Bacteroidota; class Bacteroidia; order Bacteroidales; family F082; genus UBA5536. The sequence continues at coordinate 3,268 of CAZOEV010000305.1, read as the reverse complement.
GTATATTTGCGGAACATTATTGTTGTAACTGTAGAGTTTTATTCCATCATCTCTATCACGATTGAAGCTATTATTTTCTGAGAGAATTATTTCCGCATCATTATAATAATCACCCAACGACAAACGTAAAACAAGGGCTTCTTCGTCTTGATTTTTCATAAAAGTTCCTCCGTGTGTTCGCATGGAGTTTGTAAATGAGAAAGTTTGATTGTTAGCTTCATTCTTAGCTATTACATAAAAACCTTGAAAGGGCGCAATAGCTGCATCAGCCGTTGATCCATTTATGGTAACATAATTTCCTCCTCCATCATTGGGATCATAGATGTAAACATTGTTATCTTGAAATTGATTTCTATCAGCCAAATTCCAATCAATAGACGAAGGATAAGGATTTCCCATCAGGTTCCAACCAGTTATAGACTCCCATGATTTACCTGAATGGCTATTCTTAAGTATAAATGGTACATCTCCATTATTGGGAGTTCCAGCAATTGATTTAGCTGGATTTAAAGAATTGTAAGCAACCAGATAACCTTTTCCTGCAACAAAATTGTCACCACCATTTACCGATGGGAAGTTTAGAGGGTCAGTTGTTTCATGATAATTTACCCATACTCCGGGGGGAGTTTCATCCCATGCATAGAAATCGTCATTATCTATTATTGGATTCCAGCCATTGTCGCTTATATCTGCCACAGCTGGTCCGCTAACCAAATGCCACGATTGAGCAACTCCCGGAAGTACAATGTTGTTGGTTACCGTACCGTTATTAGTGATGTTGCCAGAAGTGATAAGTGAAGCTCCTGAATTTATATTTAAGGATGCTCCTTCGTGAAGAACTAAATTGCCAACAGTTGCCTCAGTTGTTGCTGCAATAGTTGGATTGTTCACTACATTAGAAATATCAATGTTATAGGTAATATTTGGTATAACACTACCATCCCAGTTTTCGGGAGTTTCCCATGCTGTGCCTTCAGAGCCATCCCATGTGAGTATTGGAGGAGCACCGTAACTAGCCCATGTTGCATTAACGATGGTTCCATCAATTGTCCCATCGATTATATTATCCTCAAGCGTAGTTCCGCTTCCTGCATCCATATTGTAGTATGCCACCAAGCCCGTTTCGTTGCCAACCAAGCCGTTGTGCATATGATCCAGTATCTGGGTTTGGGTTCTTGCGGTGTTCCAAATGCGCAACTCATCCATTTCTCCATGAAAATAATGAAATTCTGAAGGCCTTTGATCCGTTCCTATTATTTGCGGTCTAGTAAATACCTGATCTGTTTCTGCTGAATTATTTTCACATTCCAGTTCACCATCAATATAAATATAAAGTTTATTGGCTGTTTTATCTCTAATAAAAGCTAAATGATGCCATTTATCATCCCTAAGATCTAGTGTTCCATAAAGATTAGCCCCCCCGATATACCATCTCACCTGACCATCATCATGGATTTCATAATTTACGACATCATCGGGGGCATTATAGTAATTTCCAAATATAACTCCAACCCTTTCGTCTGATAATAAATTGTCTGTCCCAACAAGAGGAACTTTTACCCATACTTCAAGCGTATTACTTGTACTACCAGTATTTACAATAGTAGATATATTAACATATGAGTTAATCCCATTAAAATTAAGTGAATTTCCCGAAGGATCCATTTCTGTAGTAAAACTCACTACACCGCCATAACTTGTACCTTCGTTATTAATAGCATAAGCTTGCACAGAATATGCAGTGCTGGTTGTTAAGCCTGAAATGCTTTCACTGAATATTCCTGTTCCAGCACCATTTACATCTTTTGTAACTCCTGTTCCATCTATTACGGGGTTGTTGTTGGTGGCAGTTACAGCGTAAACCACACCTCGTTCTGTAACTTCCGCTCCACCATCATTGGTGATGTTTCCTCCTAAGGTAGCCGTAGTTGATGTGTATGTGGTGACTGTTGTGGTGGTGAGCGTGGGTGAAGCAGTGTATACAGCAGTAGTGCCATTAATAACAAAATCATTACCCGTTAAGTCTCTGATATAATTGGTGCCCGAACCCAAGGTGGCATTCCAACCATAAATTCTAAATGTTGTTGTTCCTGTTATACCCTGGTATCGTGAATAGCTTAAATCAATTGGGGCTCCCCATCCTGAACCATCAGTATCAATTCCGCCTGTAACATTTTGAATAGAACTAATTTCTTGTAATGCATTTAAGGCTGTATAACCATCGATTTCAGACATAAAAGCAACATTATCCCACCCAGTAGAAGAAGTTTGCCCATTCATTTCAATGTCAGTAAAATTAATGCTGTAGCCACCTGCATCCGTGATGGATATCTGGATGTAATGGCCGGCAGTTATAGCATCAGCTAAACTTGTTGGATAGGGTGAACTAACTTTGCAACCATACTGACTTGCGGTAGTTGTTGGATTAACAGAAGCACTAAGCGTTAATTTTGCATCGGTAATGTGAGTTGCTAGCGAGGGTGAAGTGAAACTATATGGCGATACAGATTCATCGATACCGGTTCCATCAGCAACGTCAACACCATCAACATCCCAACTGGCGAGTTGAGCAAAAACAAAATTTCCAAACGACAAACAAAGCAAAATGCTTAATAAAATAATCTTTTTCATTTTTTCTTCTTAATTTTAGTCTCAAGTATAAGGCGCAAGTGCCTAAAGTGCCTATTGTTACAAGTGCTAAAGTTATAAAATTTTCTCGACTAGCAAAATTTGAAGTCAAATCCCTCTTCGGAACTGGATAGCTACATAGCCGATTGGGCGTATCGGAAAAAGTAAAGTTTAAAGCACTAGCAGACATCCACAGGCTGTATCCCTAAACAGGATTGAGCAGCTCAGGAATCATCGCTTTCTTTATTTCCGTGTTTTCTCAGCAGCTTATAGATATGCAAATGCATTTTATACTTCCTGGCTACAAACAAAAATTAAAATTCAAAAAAATGGAGAATCATGTTATCGTAGTAGGATATGGCCGTAACGGACAACAGGTGGTGCAACAGCTGAAAGACTATAACGAGACTTTTGTTGTGATAGACCAAAGCCACAAAGTGGTAGCTGACCAGCCAAACAACAAGTTGAATTTTATTGAAGGCGACGCTACCACCGATGAAGTGCTCGAAAAGGCCGGCATCCATAAGGCAAAAGCTCTCATTACTTCGCTACCTATCGATGCCGACAATTTGTTTGTGGCACTTACAGCCCGTTCGTTAAACCCGGGCTTAAAGATCATTAGCCGGGCAGCAAGTGAGAG
>CAZOEV010000304.1:0-4290 GCA_964578915.1 uncultured Lentimicrobiaceae bacterium | reverse complement strand
TATGAGAACTACCTTTATCCGGTGCATCAACTAAGCAATACCTTTAAGGGCAAGTTTTTGGATAGTGTCAAGCGTAAGCTCAAAGTGTTGGATGCCATAGAATGCTTCAGGCCACAAATTGAAAAGGCCTATCAATCTAAGTGGGTTGTGTATAGTGAAGCCTCAATGGCAAGTGCTCAAAACGTAATCCATTATCTGGGGCAATATACGCACAGAGTGGCTATTAGCAACCCTCGGATACGCGATATTAGCAAAACTCACGTGAAGTTTATTGCTAAAGACTACCGCGACGGAGCCAAGCAAAAGCTAGTTTGTCTTGGTGGAGTAGAGTTCCTGCGGCGCTTTTGTTTGCATATTATGCCCAAGCGATTTGTTCGTATCCGTAGGTATGGAATTTATAATCCGATTACACAACGGAATATGGATTTGCAATTTGAACCGGAGCAAAAGCCCGATATAGAAGAGCTTGCCAACCCCAAAGCAAAGGAAACCAAAGCTGAAATGATCATTAGACTCACTGGTTTTGATTCCGGACAATGCCCAAAATGCAAAAGGGGAAGGATGCTAGTTGTGGAAGAGCTGCCCCGAATCAGGTCGCCGGCAGGGTACTTGCCTTCAATCCTTCTGACTTTTTTAAAGTAAAAACACAATCTAAAAAAGCTCTCAAATAATGAGGGACTGGGAGAAAACTGCTCAAACCAAACCAAAATGCATGGATTTTGCCCTTGGGGATAAGATAGTCATCCACTAAAACAAAACAAAATGGACAAAAACCATTTAACCCGCCTTTGGAAAACACCCAATTAAACAAGCAAATCCTTTATTAAGTGCATACTGATCAGGGATGTAGCCTGCCTGGCGTGCCTTGGCAGACAGGTTCAACATGGACTCCACGCTGGGTCGTGCCGACCGCTTAGAGTCCTATTTATTGCCAGTAGTTTTTATTCCTTCTCAAGTTTTACAAATTCAATAGGTTCTTTTTGAGAATATAGTTTTAGGTGCGACACATTTCCTTCCAAGTCGTTGAAGAATTCTAAAGTAAATTCAGGGTTAAAGGCAGCTAAAAATTCACTTGTTCCTTCTAAATGAAAAGCGTTAAAATTTAAGTGCTCTAATTGAAATAAAAACGTGGGAAATTGAGCAAATAATTTTGTTCCTTCAAGAGTAATTTCAACAGTTCCAATTCCCTCTGCTTCAAACTTTCCGCAATAATCTTTCAATGGGTGTGAGGGCAGTTTTTCTTGATTGAGTGGTTTGTCGTTGGTATTCGGATGGTAAACTTCCTTAACTACTACAGGGTAGTCTCCATAGGGTTGTTTATCAAAAAGCTTTCTTGCAATCATGTCCACAACCATAAAAGGCAGCTGAGAATTATCCTGATTCGTCAAAACGATAATTCCTACATTATCGAGTGGAAATATTGCTAAGCCAGAGCTAAATCCATACGTATTGCCACCATGTTCTATTCTAAAATTACCATAGCTGCTACGTAATCGCCAACCAAAGCCTTGCCCAAAAAGGAATGCCTCCTTCTCGTATGGGTCATGATTTATGTTTTGAAGTTGGGTAGCTCTTTCCACATAGTCTGCTGGTATGATTTCCTTTTCCTCAAAACGTCCATTATTTAGCCATGTCATCATCCAATTGGACATATCTTCAACATTACTTTTTATAGCACCAGCCGGACTTAGGGAATAAAATTTTTCATATTCAACCTTTTCAATTTCCCCTCCGTACAGCCCATATGGCAAAGAATAATCAGCAGATTTCAGCATTTCAGCTACAGTAGTGTAGGAGTTTTGCATTCCTAAGGGTTCAAAAAGCTGTTCCTTTATATTATCATCCCAGGTTTTCTGTGTGACCTGTTCAGCGATGGTTCCTGCTAGTGTATAGCCCATATTACAATAGGCAAAGCTATTTTTTACGGCTGCTTCTGGCTTTAGATATTTTAATCGCTTCACTGCGTCTAGTTTATTTTCAATTGGGAAAAAGACATCAGCCGTGCCCGTATTGCCTATACCGCTTTTATGACATAGTAAGTCTTCGATGGTTATACGGTTGTTCATTTCATCATTATAGAATTCAAATTGGGGAATATAATCTGAAGGTCTAGCTTTTAAATCAACCTTATTATCTTCTTCCAAAATACCCAACAATGCACCTGTGAAAGCCTTAGTAACAGACCCAATAGGAAAAACGGTATTGGTAGTAACCGGAAGTTTCTTTTCTAAATCCCGATACCCAAAACCTTTTGAATAGATGACTTTATTATTTTGGATTACAGCAACCGACAGTCCAACTGCGTTGTAATCTTGCATAAGCGACTCAATTTTTTGGTCTAATTCATTAAAGTTCTTTTCATTTGATTGACCAAAACCCGTATGTACGAAAAAAAATAAATGGATGGCGAAAAAAATGTTTTTCAAATTCAAGTGTTTAATATCTATCATAATAGCTTTCAAATTCATAATTATTTCTGTTTTCTGGTTTTATCTTAATCTTTCCGATGTTATTTTTCAATTCTGCTTCTGACTACTTATTTGCACTTTAGACTGCATTATGCTGATATTTTCTATCATTGATTAAAAATATATCCATTAGATTTAACATAGTCTTCAATAGGTTCCAACCCAAGGCGTGCTCTTCTTTGATTAACATTCTTAGCATCATCTATAGGGTGAATCTTGTTTTTCTTTAACTCATTATCCCATACAGCCTGAGTGCCATATCGTTGTTTTTTACCACTTCTCATTAAAATACGATCTTTTAGGTAGGCTAAATGCCAACCTTCTGACTCTCCCTTTTCTACGGACTCTTCTAAGAGTGGCAAATATTTTTCCTGAGTTTTTAAATCAGCGTGCTGAATAATAAGCCAAAGAGATTGATTGGCTTTTTCTCCAATCATACTTTTACCTGGCCATCCATGCGTATTTATGATTGAAATAACTTCGTTAAGAACGAGAGAATCTTGTTGATGAATCAGTGTCCAGAGGTAGTTGTAAGCTGCTGAACTTCTACCAAACCTCTCTTCTGCATCAGGAAGTAAAAGCCTTAAGGTTTGGTCTTTTGCTCCCAATAATTCCAATTTTTCTTTTAATCGAATTTCTTGTTCATGGTAATTACTTAAAATTAAATCAAGACCTTTCTGTAAAACTTCATCTTTCTCAATTGTTGTTTGCTTTACGTAATTTGTAGGCATATATTTTTCACGAATTGTTCCATTAATATGATACAGTTTTGCAGCCGGAATCTTGTACCCATAATTCTGATATTTAAAGCCAAAATCATAAACTTCTCCTGCTAATCTTCTCATTTCCGAACCAATAATCTCGGCTCTTTCCATTCCTTCAAAACCAATGGCTAATCCTTCACCCATGCTACCTGTCCATCGACCTACTAAAACCGCTAGTGGCTTTGTGTAGGTTGTGCCTCTAGGGCTTACATATTCTATCCAACTACGTTCAATACCTGGATTATCTTCAGATTTTTCCATAAATGAGTGCTTTTGATAGGGCTTAGGTTGTGAAATAAACCGACCCATAATGCCACGAGCTACGTAAGAATCACCACCATTGATTGTGTTTCTTAAATCAAGGACAATGCCTTTTGTAGAAAATAAGTTGTTTAGAGCTTTATCAAATTCCAATACCAAATCATCGTTTCCTAAAGCATTATGAATGCGAATGAATCCAATGTCATTGATGATTTCTGTTGATAATAATGTGCTATCCTTTTTAATTTTCAGCGCATCCAAATCAAAATCTATCAACTGCTCATTGGCTAGTTTTAAACGTAATATTCGAGGCTCGTTATACCGGCCTGAAAGTATTTTATTGAGAATCCATTCTCTGATTTCGGGATTAGTTTTATCACTACAATAAGTTGGAAAATCAGCAATAACTTGTTGTAGTTCAATTCCATTAAATAGCAAAATTTCTGCCCCTATGATGTCGTCACTGAGTTTTGAAATTTGGGTTGACCAAACATTACTAATAAAAAATTCTCCTTCATTATCTATAGATGCATACATTGGAGAAAATAACCGATATGAAGAATTTCTGTTCGTGTTTAAAATAAGATGACTATCGTAAAATTCATTTAATAGGTTTTCAAAAAATAGAACGGTTTGCTCTTCTGTTTTAATGTTCGGAATTTGTTTTTCGTAATATTCTCGAATACAATTCAAATCTACATTTTTCTCTTGAAGATAAATATAATTCTGTGATAAATCGGATAAAATCTTGTTTAAATCTTCTCTGATTTTGATTTGTTCTATTTCATGGTTCTGTG